>JAKSPR010000087.1 GCA_024404655.1 Clostridia bacterium
TTCTGCGACGCAGCCGGCCTTCTCTGGATTCCGTTCTGCGGGATCAGGGACAACGTCAACCCACGCTATGCGCCGTCTGCGCATCCCATGACACTATATTATTTTTGCGAAAATAAGGAGACTGTGACATGATCCACCCCGATATAGAAAGTATCCTCATCAGTACAGAGGAAATTGACTCGATTGTTACCCGTCTTGCTGCCGAAATCGACCGCGATTACGCCGGTGACGACAAAAATCTGGTTTTGGTCTGCATTCTGAAAGGCTCTGTCGTCTTTATGGGCGATCTGATGAAGAAGATCACCGTGCCTGTACAGATCGACTTTATGAAGGCGTCCTCCTACGGTTCCGGAACGACTTCCTCCGGCAACATCAACATTCTCTTAGACTTAAAGCGCAAGGATATTGCCGACTGCGATATTCTGATCGTGGAAGATATCATTGATTCCGGCAACACGCTGAATTTCCTCATCGATCACCTCATGCGCAAGGGTGCCAGAAGTGTCAAGACCGTGACGCTGCTCGACAAGCCCAGCCGCCGTGCGCCTCATCTGAAAGACTTCAATCCCGACTATCACGGTGCGATCATCGACGACGTTTTTGCCGTCGGTTTCGGTCTCGATTACAACGAAAAATACCGTGCACTTCCCTACATAGGTATTTTGAAGCCGGAAGTATACCATACTGAACAGTAAGCTCCTGTTTTTTCGTCCAGCGGCACGAAAAAACGTGATTCTACCAATCCCGCCGCTGAGAATGGAACATGCTCATGAAGAACAGCCTTAAGGTAATCATTTTTTACGTCGTTCTGATCGCCGTCGTCATTTTTGCATCGTCGGTCGTTTTCAGAACCGTGGAAAGCGATACGACCGTTTACAGTGATATACTCACGTATTTCAATGAAGAACAGGTCACATCGTTCAAACTCACAAGTGATAATGTCATGTCGCTGACACTGAAAGACGGCAAGCGTGTCGATTTTCAGCTGCGCAGCTATGATGCCTATCAGAAGAATTTTGAAGAAATCGCAGAACAGCAGTATCTGGCCGGTACGCTGACCGCTTATGATATCGAGCCTCCGGCTTCCTATCCGTGGTGGCTGTCGCTGCTGCCCTATCTGCTTGTGATTCTCTTCTTTGTCGGTATGGGCATCTATATCACCGGTCAGGCAAACGGCGGACGCGGTGGTGCCGGAAAGATCGCAAGCTTCGGCAAAGCCCGTGCAAAGATGGGTTCTGACGAAAAGAAGCGGGTTCTGTTCTCCGATGTCGCCGGTGCGGACGAGGAAAAGGAAGAACTGCGTGAAGTTGTGGAGTTCTTACGTGATCCTACCAAGTTTACAAAGCTGGGTGCAAAGATCCCGCACGGTGTTCTGCTTGTAGGCCCTCCCGGTACCGGTAAGACGCTGCTTGCGAAGGCTGTTGCAGGCGAAGCCAATGTTCCGTTCTTCTCCATTTCCGGTTCCGACTTCGTGGAAATGTATGTCGGTGTCGGTGCTTCCCGTGTGCGTGATCTGTTTGACAACGCAAAGAAGAGCCCTGCGGCGATCATCTTCATTGATGAAATTGATGCTGTCGGTCGTCACCGCGGTGCAGGTCTCGGCGGCGGTCACGATGAACGAGAACAGACGCTGAACCAGCTGCTTGTGGAAATGGACGGCTTCGGTTCCAATGAAGGCGTCATCGTCATGGCGGCGACCAACCGTCCTGACATTCTTGACCCTGCTCTGCTCCGTCCCGGACGTTTTGACCGTCAGATCACCGTCGGTTATCCCGACATGAAGGGACGTGAAGATATTCTGAAAGTTCACTCGAAAGGCAAGCCCTTTGAAAAGGATGTGCAGCTTTCCGAGATTGCAAAGACTACCGTCGGTTTCACCGGTGCAGATCTGGCAAACCTGCTCAATGAAGCAGCGCTGCTGGCAGCCCGCAAAGGCAAGCACCTCATCGGTATGAACGATATCGAAGAAGCTACCATCAAGATCATTGTCGGTCCCCAGAAGCCAAATAAAAAGCGCAGCGAGCATGACATCAAGCTCACAGCCTATCATGAAGCGGGTCATGCGGTCTGTACCAGCATGCTTCCCACCCAGGACCCTGTCACTCAGATCTCCATCATTCCCGGCGGCAAGGGTACCGGCGGTTACACGCTCTCCCCGCCTGTAGCTGATAAGTCCTATATGTCCAAGAAGAGCATGGAAGAAGAAATTGTTTCCCTGCTGGGCGGACGTGTTGCTGAGCATCTGATCTTCGACGATATTTCCACCGGTGCATCCAACGATATCCAGCGTGCAACCAATATGGCGCGCAGCATGGTGACCCGGTACGGTATGAGTGAAAAGCTCGGTCCGATCGTCTACGGTTCCGAACATTCTTCCGACGAAGTATTCCTCGGCCGTGACTTCAACAACTCCCGTGATTACTCTGAAAAGACTGCAAACGAGATCGACGAAGAAATCCGCCGGATCGTGGATACCGCTTATGACAATGCTGTCAAGATTCTGAATGAGCACATGGATAAGCTCCATTTCATCGCAGAATACCTGATGAAGCATGAAATCATGGACGGTGCCCAGTTTGAGGCTGTCATGTCCGGTAATCCTACAATGGAAGACCTTGACGCGATGGTTGCGGAAAAGCGCCGCATCAGTGAAGAGGAAAACAAGGCGCGTGCTGCTGCCGAAGAAGAAGCGCGGAAGCGTGACGAAGAAGAAGCACGGGCACGGGATGAAGAAGACGCAAAGCTCCGTCGTGCTGAACGCGAAAGCGCACAGAGATTGTCCGCTATGGAAGCTTACGCAAAGAAGCTCCGTGAAGAAGCTGACAAGAATGACGACGAAGATCACAAAGACGATTCTGACGAAGAAGACAAGTAAGAACAAAGCAGAATGCCTCGGCATTCTGCTTTTCTTTATCCTGTTTTTCAGTTCTTAATGAATATCTTTGCGTGTGTATCTGACATAAGCACATACGATGCCGACGATCCCGATTGCCATTCCGATCGAGAGCATCGGGACGTCAAGGCTGCCGTTTGTCACGATATCCGCACCGTCACAGTAGCCAAACGGGGTGATATATTTGAGAAATGCGGTCTTCTCGGTGATATTGGAAATGAGATTGATCATATACATCACAGCTGCAATCCCCAGCCCGATACCGAGGCTCCCCCGGCGCAGAAAGGCGGAAATGCCAAAACAGATCCCCATAAGTTCCAGCTGCAGAAGATAATATGCCAGGTGGAGCAGAAGAACCTCTTTTGTCGGGATATCCTCACCGATGATGAACATGGACGCAGCGGAAAGTACCAGAAGGATCAGATTCATCGCTGTGATTTCAATGAAAACGGAAAGGAGCTTTTCTGTGACGATTCTTGCTCTGCTGATGGGATGCGAAAGCAGAAATTCCGCTGTCTTGTCTTTTTCCTCCTTGGCAAGGATCCTCACAGCCACAAGAGCAGCATAGAACGCACCGCCGAGACCGACAACATTGCCGCACTCCACAGCGTAATAGCCGATGAGGGTACCAAAATTCAGTCGGTCCATACCGAATGCTGCAGTAAAAGAACCCATGGAGGAAAAAATGTCATTGACTCCTTCCAGCTGGCCCTCCATTTCGGGATAGAGGAACACACAGACAGTCAGCATAAAGGCGATTGAGAAAGTCCAGACAAGGAAGTTGGTTCTTCCCTGTTTCAGTTCATGTCTGATGATCGTCATGTTGTTTCCTCCTCCTTTTGGTAGTAGTGAAGGAAAATTTCGTCAAGGTCCGGTTCGGTTATGGAAAGGTCGGTAATCCGGGATTCAGCCAGACGGTACAGCAAAGCATGAATATCGCCGCTGTATAGGAAGCTGACCGAATCTGCGTGATCCTGTCTGTCGCGGATGCCCGCAAGATCACCAAGATCAATCTGACCATGAACCGTAATTCGCTTGGCATTGGTTTTTGAGAGCGCATCGACGGTGTCGCAGGCAATGATTCTCCCGTCACGGACAATCGCTGCACGGGTACAGTTCCTCTGAATTTCAGACAGAATGTGACTGGAGAAAAAGATGGTCGTTCCCTTCCGGTTCCTCTCTCTGAGAATATCAAAGAACTCTTTCTGCATCAGCGGGTCGAGACCGCCGGTCGGCTCATCGAGGATCAGAAGATCCGGGTCATGCTGCAAAGCACAGACAATAGCAACCTTTTTCCGGTTGCCAAAGGATAAATCGTCCACCTTCCGCATCGGATCAAGCTGTAATCGTCTGCACAGAATTTCTGCCTCTTCCGAACAGTTCTTGCTGCGCAGATTTGCTGAAAGTTTCAAAACATCCTTGACTTTCATGCCGGGATAAAATGCTGTCTCTGAAGGGAGATAACCAATGCGGGACAGTATTTGTTTCTGATCTTTGGATATATCCATACCGAAAACCTGTGCACTGCCGCCTGTGGGGGATATCAGGCCAAGAAGTGTACGGATGGTGGTGGATTTTCCGGCACCGTTCGGACCGATAAAGCCAAAGAACTCGCCTTGTCTGACTGTCAGATCGAGGTCAATGATCCCCCGTGCTGTGCCGTAATATTTGGTCAGTTTCGTTGTTTTGATTGCTTCCATAAGAATCCTCTCTCATAAAAGTCCTGTAATCTACCGAACGTATTATACCATCGCATTATGAACATGTCAACCGGGAAAGAAAAAAAACATATTTCTCTTGACGAACATTCAATTATATGTTATAATCGTTCTACAGGCAACAGCCTGAATTTATTTATTTCGGAGCGTGCTTTTTGAAAAACACCAACCTTTTGGAGATTGTATTGTAAACGAGAGGTTTGCAAATACATTCTCGGCAATCCTCTCGTATTTTGGAAACAACAAATTATGAAAGGATTCAATCATGGAAAATCTGACCATTCGTTTGGAGACAGAAAAGGACTGCAGAGCAGTAGAAGAACTCACCCGCGAGGCATTCTGGAACGTCTACGTTCCCGGTGCTTCAGAGCACTATTATGTTCATGAGATGCGGAAGCATCCCGACTTCATCCCGGAGCTGGACTTCGTGCTGGAGCTGGACGGAAAGATCATCGGCAGCATCATGCACACAAAAGCATGGCTGGAAGATGAAGGAGGATATCGGAAGGAAATCGTCTCTTTCGGTATGCTCTGTGTCGATCCCCGGTACCAGAGACAGAAGTTTGGCAAGATGCTGATCGAACATTCCTTTGAGACAGCAAAAAAGATGGGGTACGACGTTGTCGCCACATTCGGAAATCCCGGCAACTATGTCAGCCGCGGGTTTGTCAGCTGCAAAAAGAAGAATGTGAGCTACATTGTCGACGGGAACTTCCCCACGGCTCTGCTCCTTGCGGAGCTTATACCGGGTGTGCTTGACGGCAGAAAGTTCATGTTCCTTGACAGCGATGCAGCTGCATGCTGTGAGGATACCGCTGCTGTGGAAGCCTTTGATGCGACCTTCCCGCCGAAAGAAAAGGCGTGGAGACCCAGCCAGGAAGAATTCTATATCTACAGACATTCTTCAGTAGTCAGATAATCAGACAAGCGCCGCCGGATTCCCTTCTGTGAGAATCCGGCGGTGTTCGTTTTCATAACAAAAAAAGAGAGAAGCCGGAACTTCTCTCAATTTCTTGCTGTGATGCTAAACGATTATTCGTCGTCCTCGCCGTCGAGCATCTTCAGATCCTCGCAGGCTTCGCACTCTTCGCAGTCGCCGTCGCATTCGTCACAGATGCAGGAAAAGCTCTGGTTGCATGCGGGGCAAACGATGTGTTCGGGATCAACGGATTCGTCGAAATAGACGGTCTCGCCGCAGTAGGGGCATTCGACTTCGATGAACTCACCGTCGTCTTCGTCGTCATCCTCGTCTTCGTCCTCGTCCTCATCCTCGTCTTCAACATCGTCATAAACGATATCTTCAACGTTTGCCAGATCGTCGTCCAGCTCGTCCAGGTAATCCTGAGCGTCGGACATTTCATCTTCGAGATCGGAAACAGACTTTGCCATATCATCGAGAATGTCAGCCATCTTGACAAGAATCTTGTTTTCAGGCTTGCTTTCGTCGATGGAGAGACCTTCCATGAGGCCCTTCAGATAAGCAACTTTTTCAGTCAGCGTCATTGTGATAACTTCCTTTCTGAAATCAAAACATTGATTTCGGGTCAGAATCCGTGCAGTCAGCAGGAAAAACGCTTATGCGCGCTCCAGATATTCGCCGGTTCTGGTGTCGATACGGATCTTGGTGCCGATGTCGATGAACAGCGGAACCTTGATGACAGCGCCGGTCTCAAGCGTTGCGGGCTTGGTAGTACCGGTAGCGGTATCACCCTTGAAGCCGGGCTCGGTATCGGTGATCTCGAGTTCGACGAACATGGGGGGTTCAACGGAGAAGACATTGCCCTTGTAAGAGCAGATGCGGCACATCATTTCTTCCTTGACGAACTTGAAGTTGTCGTCGAGAAGATCCTTACCGACAGGAATCTGTTCGTAGGACTCCATATCCATGAAGTAGTACAGATCGCCGTCGTTATACATATACTGCATATCCTTACGCTCGATGACAGCCGGCGGGAACTCATCAGTGGGGTTGACAGTCGTCTCACTGACGGAGCCATTGATAACGTCTCTCAGCTTGGTTCTGACGAAAGCTGCGCCTTTACCGGGCTTGACATGCTGGAATTCGATAACCTGAACAACCTTACCTTCCATTTCAAAAGTAATGCCGTTCTTAAAATCGCCTGCGATAACCATAATAGTAAACCTCCAAAATTTATGAGCATACCGAATAATAATATTATACACTTTTTCAATGCATTTTTCAAGTCTTGTGCAAGATAATCTCGAAAAAGATTTTCACGGAAACTTGTGCAGTTTCTACAAAAAGCACCCGATTTGATCAGAGAACGATCAGGTTCTTGGGAGAATGAGTGATGTCCTCTGCCTTATTGCCGTGAATGACGACCATATCTTCGATACGAACGCCGTATTTGCCTTCCAGATAGATACCGGGTTCGACGGTGACAACATGGCCGTTTTCCAGAAGACTTCCGAATGCGCCTGTGCTCATGCGGGGAGACTCATGGATGAACAGTCCGACACCGTGGCCGAGGCTGTGACCGAAAGCACCTTTATAGCCTGCGCCGTCGATGATGTCGCGGGCGACCTTATCCATCTCGCCGCAGTCGGAGTGCCAGTCGATGACATCGAGCACTGCAGTCTGTGCCTTGAGAACGGTTTCATAGACGCGCTTCATGTCGTCATCCACTGCGCCGATGGCGACGGTTCTGGTCATATCGGAGCAATAGCCCCGATAGATACAGCAGAAGTCCATGGTGAGGAAGCCGCGCTCGACCTTGCGGTCCTGGGGCTCGCCGTGGGGGAGAGAGGTCGCTGCGCCGGAAATGCAGATGGTGGAGAAAGAAGTACCGGATGCGCCGAGCTTTCTCATCTCATATTCCAGTTCCAGTGCGATCTCGGTTTCCGTGCGGTCGGGGTTGATGAAGCCGAGGATGTGATCGAAAGCTGCGTCGCCGATGGACTGTGCCTTCTTGATCATGGAAAGCTCGTACTCCGTCTTGAAGGTACGCTGTGCCTCGATGAGACCGCCCATGGGAACGAGGGTCAGATCTGCCTCGCCGAAAATCTTTGCATAAGCAGCGTGGGTTGCGACAGTGACGGATTTATCCTCAAATGCGACGGTCTTTGCGCCGTTTTCTTTCAGGGTATCGCGGACGAATGCGGGAGCGGTGTTCATAAAGATGGTGAACGCTTCCCCGTCGATATTGGCCTTTGCGGCTTCGATATAGCGAAAGTCAACGAAGACGAAGGCACGATCGCGCATGACGGCGACAAAGCCGTCGGAGATATTGAAGCCGGTCAGATAATACTGGTGCATTTCCGAGGTGATCAGAAGTGCATCGGTACCGTCGGGGATCGACTTCTGGAGAATTCTTAAGTTTTCACAAGTCATGATGATTCTATCCTTTCGTAAAATTCCGGTGTCACTGGGTTCAGCCGATGGGAGCGACCTCCAGAGAGAA
The DNA here is from genome assembly GCA_024404655.1 of Clostridia bacterium. Taxonomy (GTDB): domain Bacteria; phylum Bacillota; class Clostridia; order Oscillospirales; family CAG-272; genus RGIG3925. The sequence continues at coordinate 8,034 of JAKSPR010000087.1, forward strand.
CAGCGTCCGTTCTGCCTTGGCGCCGTGGATCTCGACGAGATAGTCCAGCTCCACGCTGCCGCCGTCCATGGTCAGATGATTATGCACGCGCTTGGTGTGAATGCAGATCTCAAAGGGCATGATCTTGGTATCATACGCGCAGATGTGACGCTTGCCCTCTTCAAAGATCAGCGCTGTGGAGACAGCGCCGTAACGGATCATAGTGAGGACGCCGGGTGCCCCTTTCTGAAACGACAGCACGGTGGTGGAACCTTCCATGCCGGTCAGTTCCGTCTCATCGTAGGAAAGCTCAATGCGGCCCTCCTTTTCGGTCAGGGTTCCGGTCGCACGCATCTCGATGGTTTCCTCGGGAGCATCTCCGTCATTGAAAATATTGCTGAAATCAACCTCGTCTTCAAATTCTTCGATGACACCCTCAAACATCGCCGTCTGCCCTGCCTCGATCTGGCGGGAACGGAGATAGATGGAGACCTCGCGTGTGATTGCGTCCATAGCGGTTTCGTTCCTTTCCGGTGAACACGGGATTGCCCGTGCTTGTTCTTTCCACAAAAAGTATACCATAAAATGGGTGAATTGTCAATTCCAACCGGCAGGATTTCAGAAAAAGAAACTTCCGGCGTCATGACGGACATGAGCCGGAAGCAGAAATTCTTAATATACGCCGATAAAGGAGATGACAGGTGCTACGCGGGAATCGAGAATCCGGATACGGATCTCATCGGTCTTCACTGCGTCGAACTTTGCGATCTTCTTATAGCCGACGGTGGTGCCGCGGTTGACCTCGACATAGCCGTTCTCGGTCTTTGCCTCAATGACATACTGCTCGATACGCTGGCTCATGCGGATGTTTTCCTTGATGACAACGTGGGTCACATCGCGGACAGCATCCAGCTTGATATTCAGCGTTACGGCATTCTCGCCGTCGAAGGGCTTATAATAGGTATCGTAGCTGTCAGTCTTGACGTTCTCCGGCAGGTCATAGCCGTTATCCTTGTCTGCGGTGATGACAGCGTTCTCTGCGAAGTTATTCGCAAAGGTCTTTCTGATATAATCGCCCATCTCGTGGAGGCGCTGGACATCGACCTCGTGGAACAGTCCGCGGCGATCCGGCGGGATGTTCAGAAGCAGAGTGGAATTGCCGCCGACGGTGCGGTACCAGATATCCAGCAGTGTTTCGGTGGAACGGACGCGCTCATCCTCGGTGGAATGATAGAACCAGCCGGGACGGATGGAGGTATCGGTCTCCGCCGGTCTCCATGCGTAGCCCTTAGCGCCTTCCAGGAAGGTACGGCTGCCCAGATCCCGTTCCATTTCGCCGATCTTCTTCTCGCGGAACGTGGTATCATCGGACTGCTGGGACTTTGCGGCGACCTCTTCGGGAGAATCAAATGCGGTGGGCAGGACGGACCACTCGGATTCACGGGTATCGCCTGCTTCATTGCCGCACCAGCGGATATCGGGTCCGCTGATAGCGATGGCAGCATTGGGCTGGAGCTTGCGGATCAGTGCATAGTAGCGATCCCAGTCATAGACCTGGCGCTTGCCGTTGGGACCCTCTCCGCAGGCACCGTCAAACCAGACGGTGAACAGTTCGCCGTACTGGGTGCAGAGCTCGGTGAGCTGATTGCAGAAGTAATCGTCATAGGGTTTGCCCTGTCCGTAGAGCTTGGAGTTTCTGTCCCAGGGGGAGAGATAAACGCCGAAGCGGATGCCGCCGCGTCTGCAGGCATCGGAGACTTCACGGACGACGTCGCCCTTGCCGCCGCGGAAGGGGCTGTTTTTGACGGAGTGTTCCGTATAAGCGGAAGGCCACAGGCAGAAGCCATCGTGGTGCTTACAGGTGA
>JAKSPR010000088.1 GCA_024404655.1 Clostridia bacterium
AGGATCCATCTTGTCTGTCCGGAAACGGCGGTCCACTTTATCCTCTCCGGAAAGGGCACCTATAATGGTCAGACACTCACGGCCGGAGACGGTTTTGTTTCCATTCTAGGCGATCTTGTCGACTATGCACCTGATCCTGAAGAACCCTGGACATATCTGTGGTTCCGCATTGGTGGTACTGATACGGAGCATCTTTGGGAGAACTCCCTGATCCCCCGGCAAAGCACTGCGTTTTCATGCGCACTTCCGCCCGGTTTTCTGGATGCGTTCCGCGTTTTTGTTTCGGAGATAGAAGACGGATATAACGAGGACCGTATACGGGATGAAGCACTCGCCAAGCTGTTTTTCTCCTTTTTCCAGAAACCGAGGGAGAAATCAGACAGCAGCAGAATGTATGTTGAGTATGCAAAAAGACAGATGGCAGACCGGATTCATCAGCCGATCACCATGGAAGGGCTGGCAGAACGGCTTCATATATCAAGAAAATATCTGTCCGCCCTGTTTGTCCGGTATGAGGGTATACCGCCGAAACAGTACCTTAATCGTCTGCGGCTGGAACGGGCAGCGGAACTGCTCTCCTCCACATCCTATTCCATAACGGACGTCGCCTGCTCAGTCGGGTTTCCGGATGTCCTGATGTTCTCACGCTTTTTCCATACCCACACCGGTATGTCACCGACAGAATACCGTACCGCAAAAAATAGTATTCCAAAACCATGATTGAAAGCTATGAAAAACCTCCTGTGCATATCGTGTGGCACAGGAGGTTGGTTTTTTTAACAGCCAGATCATTTCGAAAGTTCCTTATAAGCTGCAATATTAGTGTCGATAAGTACCTGCGATTCTTGAAGGAGTATATCACCAGAGATTGCAGGGGCACGGTTGGTTTTCTTAATTTCAAATGGAATACCGTTATAATCGACACAAGCCTTCAAGAAAAGAGTGATCGCCGATGAAAGGCTCAAACCAAGATCAGCAAAAAGAGCTTCTGCATCTTTTTTTAGTTTTTCATCAATTCGGACATTGAGATTTGTTGTAGCCATACAGATTACCTCTTTTACATATTTTACTTATATTATCCGCAAAAAGCTCAATTTGACAATACACTGCAATGAAATTGTCATTACAAAAGAAGATGATTGTCAATCCGGACACAGAAAAATGGAAATCCTTTTGCAAAAACCTCTGAAACATCGCCGATAGTTCTTTGCGTCTATCCCTCTTTTTGTCCTTTTTTGTCAAGCATAATTCTGACAGCCGTCACAAGAGCCAGAACCGCACCGGAACAATCCATGATCCCGGAGAAGACGTCACGGACGAGGATATCATAACTCATCCAGATCGCAAGATTTGCGGCAACATTGAGTTTGACCGGGATATCTTTTTTGAGAAGATACGAACATACAGAATACTGGATTGTTGCAATCACAGTCAGAATCCCGATCACACCGCTGGTATTGGTCAAAAGTCCGAGTACCGGAGCGAGGATACTGAAAAGAATGCAGAAACGCAGCGTATATTTTTCGGTCGCAACAAGATAATTACGACAGGCGTTGATCAGCATCATGATGATGCACGGATACACTCCGAAAAAGAAGGCTGCAACGGCATAGACAAGACACTGGGCGACCTGATACCAGTAGGTGCGATGTGGGTCTTTGGTCCAGGAAGACGCCAGGGTAAAACAGGCTGTGATGAAAGAAAGGATCAAGGCAATCTGATAGAATGTCACGGTTTTGGTCTCCGTAAATGATAATTTGTCTGATACTATTATACACCGGGCAAAGATGACTGTCAATAGTTCCCGCGGTGCGGGGAAATCTGTTGCAAAAATCCGGACAGTATGGTATAATAAAGCAAATACACAGAGCTTTGTGGTCCGTTCTTTTCAATCAGAATACAGGACCCGAATCAGCAAAACAGATCGGATATCGGAGGCAATACTATGGATTCTTTCAGAAATACGCTGCTGTCCCCGGAAGAACGCGCATCCGCGCTTCTGCGGGAACTGACGCTGCGGGAGAAGATCGGACAGATCAATCAGCATATCTATGGCTTTACAAGCTATGAGATCAAGGACGGGGAATTCCGCCTTACGGATATGTTCCGGAAAGAAGTAGAGCGGTGGAGCGGTCTTGGCATGCTTTACGGCTTATACCGTGCCGACCCATGGTCGCAGAAGGACTTTACGACAGGACTGACCGGAGACCGTGTCGCCGATGCCTATAATGAAGTGCAGGACTATGTCACGAGACATTCCCGTTTCGGTATTCCGGTTTTACTGTGCGAAGAGAGCCCTCACGGTCACCAGGCGCTTGACAGCTATCTGCTTCCTGTCAATCTGGCGCTCGGCGCAACCTGGGACCCGCAGCTCGCGTCAAAAGGTTTTGCCGTCTGCGGAAATCAGATGGCAGAGCAGCGCGTTGACCTGGCACTGGTCTCCATGCTGGATATCCTCCGCGATCCCAGATGGGGACGGAGTGAGGAGTGTTATTCCGAAGACCCGTATCTTGCCTCCCGTATGGCAGAAGCTGTTGTCAGAGGTATCATGACAGCAGGCCTTGATGTGGTAGCGAAACACTGCTGTGCACAGGGCGAGACCACCGGCGGTGTCAATGCCAGTGCTGCCCGGATCGGTGAACGGGAACTCAGAGAGATCCATCTCCCGGCAGTGGAAGCCGCAGTCAGAGCAGGAACGACCGGCATCATGGCAGCATACAATGAGATCGACGGTATTCCGTGCCATGGTAATCCCTGGCTTCTGAAAAAAGTCCTCCGTGACGAATTCGGATTCGGCGGCTTTGTCATGGCTGACGGACAGGCAATCGACAGACTTTCTCTGATCACAAATGATGATCCCGCCATGCAGGGCGCAGCGGCTCTCAAAAGCGGTGTCGACGTCAGTCTCTGGGACCGCGGGTTTACTCAGCTTGAGAAGGCTATAACAGCCGGTATGGTCAGTGAGGAACGGCTTGATGAGGCGGTCATGCGGGTCCTTACACTGAAATTCCGCCGCGGGCTGTTTGAAAAGCCCTTCATGGAAAAGAAAATCATCCGTGGCTATACCCCGGAGGAATATCCCGAAACGCTGCAGCTGGCAAGAGAGTCCATCGTGCTTCTCAAAAACGAAAACGGACTTCTCCCGCTTGCAAAAGGCACAGGTTCTCTTGCAGTCATCTCCCCGCTTGCCGCGGATGTCTATGCAGAACTTGGTGACTATACGCCGCCCCAGCGAAAAGGTGCTTCGGTTTCTATCCTCGAAGGGATCTGGCGTGCTGCCGGTACAGAAGTTGATTCGCTGACCGCCCCGATACCGAAAGATCCGGAGGTTCAGGCAGAATATATCGCATCCGCACACCGGATGGCAATGGAACATGAGACTGTCGTGCTCGTCCTCGGCGGTTCTTCCAGCCGTTTTGCGGATATGACCTTTGAGGACAACGGCGCTGTCGGAAAACGTCATGACAACGGTGAATATGTCAATATGACAGACTGCGGTGAAGGCGTTGACGTGGCTGACCTGAACCTGCCGCCCTGGCAGATAGCGCTTCTGGAGGCCGTCAGCAGCGCGGGATGCCGTGTCATTACGATCATGCTCGGCGGCAGACCATTCGCAATGAATACAATTGCTGCTCACAGTAACGCACTGTGCCAGGCATTTTATCCGGGACCGATGGGCGGTCAGGCTGTCGCTGAGATTCTGTTCGGCGATGTCTGTCCCAGCGGCCGTCTGCCGGTATCCCTGCCCAATACCGCGGGGCAGATTCCGGCGTATTATAACTATCGGTCGTCCTATACGGCACGGTATTCGGACTGCCCGGATGCTCCGGTCTATTCCTTCGGCTACGGCCTCAGCTATACCTCTTTTGCTGTCGATGATGTGTGTCTGGAAAAGAATACCGTTACTGCCGATGAGATGAAAAAGAACGGCGTCAGCCTGTCGTTCAAAGTACGCAATGAGGGCAGGATGGAGGGTACCGCTACGGTACAGCTGTATGTTCATGATCAGGCGGCATCCGTCATTCCGAGAGTGCGCATGCTGAAAGGATTTGTAAGAGTCCCCCTTATCCCGGGTGAAGAAAAGACCTGTACGATCCATCTGCGTGCCGAGGATCTCCTTGTCTGGAATGTGGAAATGGAACATGTTCTGGAAGCAGGAAAATTTGATCTGTATCTTTACGAGGGTGAATGTGACCGCTGGAGCGGGGAACTGGAACTGACAGACTGCTGATCGGATATCATTTGCATAACAAAACTGCTGTGAGCAAAAATCAGGCTCACAGCAGTTTTTTTCATGACTTATTCCGTTACGATATTGCCATCCCAGTCAAGAATCCCGCCGAATTCAATGATGTGAGTGTAGCCCATGGCTGCCAGCTTGGCGGATGCCTGTTTTGAGCGGTTTCCGCTGCGGCAGTAGATATAGATGGTCTGTTCTTTATCGGGAAGACCTGAGGGCATTTCGATGCTGATATCCTCATTGGGAATGTTGACAGCACCGGGAATATGTCCCTGTGCAAACTCATCCGGCCGGCGGACATCCACGATCAGATAGTCGCCCGGCGTCTCAAAAAGGATACCGGCTTCTTTCATTGTAATCGAGATATAATCCGTTATAGCGCTGGTTTCCAGAATCTCGGAGACTGCCGCTGTATCAGAAATAATCTCCATTGTCCGGCTGTCACTGTCAGATGGTGCAGGAGAGATATCTGCCGCACATCCTGTGAAAAGCATGCACAGGACTGTGACAGCTGCAATATTGACGGAAACCGATTTAATTACCATGATCAGAAAATCAGAGATCAACGGATTTTCCGGTTTCGGCAGAACGGAAAGCAGCTTCCACGACACGGAAACAGCGGAGAACGCTCTGCGGCGTGACGATCAGATCCTCAGTACCATCCAGCGCACCTGCAAGATTCTTATAAAGGGATGCCCAATCCTGCGGGACAAAGGACAGCGGAAGCGATGCTTCTTCAACCTTATCCTTGTTGAAATGCTCAGCCTGACGCACAGATACCGTGCTGTCGGGATATACCGTATCTCCCCGTTCGGAATCGTGAGCTTCGCTGACCCAGCGCATCCGACCGGTCTCGCCGCAGCAGGAATCAATGATCACGGAGCCGCGGTCGCCGCAGACGGACCCTTGCGGCGGCTGCAGAGGTGCGAAGGTAGAGACCTCGACCTGTGCTGTGACACCGCTTTCAAACCGCATAAGGACCTTGGCATAGTCATCAACTCCGGCAGTACGAATGGAACGGATCTCGGCAAATACGGTCTTTACGGGTTCTCTGATCAGATCAAGCGTCTGGTCCATCATGTGGATGCCCCAGTCAAGATACATTCCGCCGCCGTGGTCGGAACATGCTCTCCATCCTGACATCTGTCCGTTGCCGTCTGCATGGATACGGTTTTCATAAGCAAAGACATTGCCGATGCGGCCGGTTTCCAGAGCCTGCTTCAGCATGAGGTAATCTCTGTCCCATCTGCGGTTGTGGTGGACAGTGAAGATCTTTCCCGCTTTTTCCGCATGAGCGATCATCTGCTCGATCTCACCGCTGTTCATAGCGACAGGCTTCTCACTCATAGCGTGATAGCCCGCATCCAGTGCCGCGCAGACCATCGGGCAGTGATACTGGTTGGGAGTGGCGACCAGAACAAAGTCGAACAGACGGCTGTCAAGGAAGTCTTTCAGATTGTCAAAGGCTTTCAGTCCCCGTTCTTTTGCGAGTGTGCGCTGACTTTCGCGCAGATCAAACACGGCGGTGGGGGTGAACGGAACGTCCTCCCGCATAGCTGTGTCATAATGATACCCCGACGCCATGCCGCCGAAGCCGATATAACCGATTCTGTACTGCATAATAGTATCCCCTTTCACAATTTCAGGTTATTAGGATACCTTTATCTTAACATGATGCGGCAGTTTTGTCAACTGCTGTGTGGGAATTGTCCGGAATATTCTGATAACCGTGCACGAAATCATCATGAAAGAACAGATATCCGCGCTATAGAGGTTCCACAGCGTGTCCTGCGTGAAGTGAAATCTTGACAATTTTCGCTGACAGCGCTATAATATTATCGGAATCAGATGCTTCTCCCAAGAACAAAAACAGGGAAGCGTCAGAATCGAATAATAACATCTGATCTTCGGGAATCTGTGTTCCCGGAACAATGGTGACGGAACATGGATGAAAAGAAAACGATGCCCGGGGCATCGACGGAATTTACGAAAAAAGAAATAAAGGCTCTGATCGTACCTCTGATCCTGGAGCAGCTGCTTGCGCTTTTGGTGGGCCTTGCGGATACTGTTATGGTTGCCGGCGTCGGCAATACTGCGGTATCGGCAGTTTCCCTTGTGGATTCGTTTTTTGCCCTGATCATGCTGCTGTTTTCGGCTATGGCTGCCGGAGGCGGTGTGGTTGTCGGACAGTATATCGGTCAGGGAGACAAGTCAAGGACCCGTACCGCGGCAGCACAGCTTCTGCTTGTTCTGTTCGGGGGATCCATCCTGATCACAGCAGTACTCGAACTCTTCTACGGTCAGATTCTGGGCCTGTTTTTCGGCAAGACAGAGCAGGACATTATGATAAACTGCATCACCTATTACCGGATTGTCATGCTCTCTGTACCGTTTTTAGCGCTTTATAACGGCGCAGCAGCCCTGTACCGCATCCGCGGTGACAGCAAGACGCCCATGAAGACCTCGGTCCTCATGAACCTCCTGAATGTCATCGGAAATGCCGTCTGCATCAATCTTCTTAAAATGGGTGTTGCGGGAGCTGCACTGCCTTCTGTCCTTTCCCGTGTGGCCGCCATGGTGATCCTCAGGTACGGGACACTGACGGACGATATGAAGCTCACAGAACTCTCCCTTTATCGTCCTGTGAAGCGTATCATGAAAAATATTTTCTCCATCGGCATCCCCAATGCTGTTGAGAGCGGGATGTTCCAGTTCGGCAAACTCCTTCTGATGAGTCTGATCTCCACTCTGCCCACTGCTTCCATTACGGCAAACGCCATCGGCAATACCATCGGTACCCTGCGTCTCTTTGTCGGTATCGGTACCAATCTTGGCCTGACCTCCCTTGTTTCAAGATGTGTCGGAGCAAAGGATTATAAGCAGGCAAGGAAGATCACGTTCAGATTAATCCGTTTTGTCTATATAGCTCAGGGCGCGGTCTGTATCGTCCTGATTCTGGCTATGCCCCTGATCAATCGGCTCTACGGTGTTTCGGGAGAAGCCGCACATCTCTCCACGCAGATCAATCTGGTCCACAGTGTCTCCTCCATGATCCTATGGCCTTTCTGCTTCATGCTCAATACAGCCATGACAGCTGCAGGAGACTCGCGCTATGTGATGATAGGTTCCTCCATTTCCATGTGGATCGGACGTGTTCTGTTCAGCTATGTTCTCATCATGGGCTTCGGATTTGGTGTCCTCAGCGTCTGGATCGCGTGGGAAGTCGACTGGTGCCTCCGTCTCTTCTTTTTCATCCCCCGCTGGAGAAGCGGCGTATGGGAAACAAAGGCAATCAAGGACTGACAGTTTTACGGAAGATTACCCGATAACAAAACAGATTACGGAGAATTGATTTCATGAAAAACATATTGTATTTTGTCATCAATGCAGCACTGCTCATCGTCTTCTGGGCATGGCTGTCCTATTTTGACCTTCTGGCGCCCCAGTTCCAGATGCGGCCGGCAGCCGAGAAGGCAATCAAGTGGAACAGTGAGGAACATCTTATCAGACTGTTTGACAATCCCAACCATCAGTCAATTCTGGATTTATACGGTATTGAGGGATGGATCGGACAGGGTTCGGATTTTCAGTTCTGGGATAAGTATTTCGGAAATCTCTTTGACAGCTCCGCAGAGACCGGGACAACAGAAGATGACCAGGAAGAGGAGAACCGCCAATGAGAAAATATTCATCCCTTTCCATGGTTTATCATGGACTTATTATTATAACATTTGTTGCGTCTTTCGGCCTATTCTTCCTGACTGCGGTCATGCAGGGGGCGGCAGATTCGCTGATGCGCATCCCTTTTGACCCCGTTGTGATCAGCCGGTTCCGAGTACTGGCAACGGTGATTCTTGTAATCTATTATCTTCTGGCACTTCCCAGAATCAAACCGTTGTACCTGCTCATCCTGACGCTGATGTTCCCGTTCATTGTCTGGGCGATAGAGGCTTCTGCGCGCGCTGTATTCAGTATGGTCATCGAAGCATTTGTTCTTGGTGCTCTCATGAGTGTCTTTTTTATAGGCCTTTTCGGTATCTTTTTTGTGCTCTTCTTTGATCTGATCAGCGGAGTAGCAGCAATTCCTTTTTTTGCTGCCGGAGCTGCGGTTGCAGCAAGTGCATCCTCTGTTATTAACGTTACAGGACTTGCAACGGACAGCATCGGTTTTCCTTATCGTCAGACCTGTAAATATCTGGGGCTCACGTGTATGCTCCTACTGCTGACATTTACCGGTTCCTGGTATGATGATGCATGGAACAAATCCGACTATGAACAGGGCGTCGCCCTTATGGAGCAGGGAGACTATGCTGGAGCAAGAGATTATCTGGGCAGGGTGGGATACTACCGTGACGGGCGTGATCGCTGGTCGGAGTGTATCGAGATCATAGGCCGTACAGATGCTGTCATATATATGGAAAACGCCGATTATGAACAGGCAGCTGTTGCGTACAATATTGCCGGAAACAAATATCTCGCCCGTCGGGCCCGTATTCTGGCAGCACAGGAGAAGGGAGATTTGTCATCGGTCACAAGCGATCTGATCGGTGTTTTGCGGGAAGGGGATTTTGAGGTCACCGATATCGCAGAAGATTACTTCAGCCGTCATTTCGAATACTTCAAAGCCGGCGACAATTACTATATCGGGACTTATCAGGACAATGAAGGGGAAACACGGATGATTCCGTGGATCGTTTACAAGACCGGCGAGGATCTTCTTCTGTTGATTTCCGCCAGAAATTTCCCTGCAATGAGATTATCTGAAAAGGAATCCTGTCGTTTTGCTGACTCTGAACTGTACGAATATCTGAATTCTGAGTTTTCAGATGTCCATTTCACCGCTGATGAGCTTTCCTCAATGGTTACCCTTTCGGAACTCTATACAGATTCAGCCTATGCAGAGTACACAAAGCCGGTATTCCTGCCGTCCACAGGGGACATGAAGTATCTGCTGGAAAGTGTACCGGGCGCAGAATCTATTGTCAGCAACAATTCCTGCTGGCTGAGAGACCGTGCTTTAGACGGCACAAACTATTACATGGATGAAAAAGGCAAATTCCGTGGTCAGGTTGCCAGCGCATCAAAAGGCATAAGACCGATGATTATCATTGAGAAAAGGGCGGACTGACTCATCATCCCAAATGAACGATATCACGCATGAAAACCAGAAATACTGAAATAGGAGATATAGCGTATGTGGCTGCTTGTAGGATTATTGAGCCTGGTCCTGATTGCAATCAAAGTATTCGGGATTGCCGGCATTGCAGCAAAAATTCTGTCATTTGTTCTGGCACTCGTTATGGCTGTTTTTGCTTGGGAGTATTATAAGACCGAACGTGAGGCATATCATAAGTTCCTTGAGAAGCATCGGTAATGTTGAAGATTCAGGAATAAACAAATCCCGCCTCTGCAGTTTCAGCAGGGGCGGGATCTTTTTGGACTGGATTATCTCACGTGATCAGCAGATATGTTCCGAAATCTTTTTCCGGCTCATATCCTCTTGTCTGGATCAGATTACGGTTCGTGTACCGTCGGGCGCAATATAGACCAGATCAGCATCCGCTTCACAGACGTCAGGCAT
>JAKSPR010000089.1 GCA_024404655.1 Clostridia bacterium
TAGCGCTGACGTTCATGACTGCTGCGGATACGATGAGCATAGCAGCAAGAATGAGAGTAAGAATCTTTTTCATTTTCATTTTCTCCTTTTGATTTTATATGGAACATAGTCGTATATGGCCGACTTTATTCGATCTTCGGTTATTCTACGATAGCTTCAAAGACCTTGCAGAACTTGGTAAGTTCCTTGTCGTAGGTCTTCTTCTTTTTCTCGTAGGTGGAAGTCCGGTCTTTGGACTTGGTTTGAATGATGGTTCTGTGCATGGTACCGATGCTGATGGTGTTGGAATAGGCAACTAAGCTTAGTCCAAGTTACCAATCGCATCAACAAATTTATCGATTGCTGCTTGCGTTTTAGAACCAATCTTCTGATAGGTGGAAGCGAAATCTGCTCTGGTGTTGGTCATGATAGCGGAGAACAATCCACCCCAGTTGAATATCATGCCAAGGTCATAACTACGGCCGGCAAGGATAATATCCAGCATATCTGCAGATTCCTCATCACGAATGAACTACATCTGCTTCTTCTGCTTTACAAAATAAACAGAAGAGAGCATGATCAATAAGAGTACCGCTCCGGGCAGAACGAACATCCATATACTGCCCGCAAACTTTGTGGCCTCCGGATCGGTCATACTCATAGACAGTTTGTCCGCCAGCCTGATAATCGGCGTACCTTCGCCCTCAGTCACGTTCGGAATATAAGTCTGATACACGAAGTTGGGTCTTCCCAGCGGGGCAGCGTCGCCCTCAATATAGAAGTCCTCCATCTCATCGATCAGAGTATCGCTGTCTGCAGCCTTGAACTGCACGTTCACACGGTCGTACTCGGTGATACCGAGGTATTCCATCGGGACGGCGATCATCATCTCGTTGCCGAGTACACGGTAGGAGACTTCATATTCATCAGTAAATCCGTAACCATCAGCCGCACTGTATCTGGCCAGCGTGGTGACAAGATCGTTTTTCGGGTGGTTGTTGAGGATAAAGTCATAGCCGTACCAGCCGGTCTGCTGACCATCGACGTTTAAGAAGATCTGCATCCAGGAAGACTGTGTATCGGCATCGGGACGGACGATGGTGTCGTCAGTCTTTATATAGAAATACAGATAGGTCGTGTCGTTCGTGACTTTGACCTCCACGATATCGTTGCGTCCTGTGGTATCGGTGAGTTTTGTGTGACCGAAGCCGAAACTGTTTCTCTCTGCGGTATCACCGACAGGATCGGGGTAGGAAACAATCACCTTATCCCACTGGTCGAAGGACCCGGTGATATTCATCAGATGGCGTGCATCCTGTACGATGGTCGGAGCAGCACCCTTGAGCGCACGATTGTTGGAGATCAGCTGCATATAGTAATTATCAAAGTAGCCACCGCGGGTCATCTCAATGTCACGGCTGTACTCAAGGTTGAACTGGTCGATGAAGACAATATCCATTCCATTGGTTGGATTCTGTCGTCCCGCCATCCACTCGTTCCAGCCGGTCACAAGGACAACAGGAGCATCGGTGGTCATGGCATAGTTGAACTCGTTCTGAATGTTCAGCCCCAGCTTGTAGGAGTCTGCTGTCAGAAGGTCATTTGTACCGTTGAAGGAGCGTCCCCAGTTGTACTCATATCCGTACAGAACAGATGAGAAAATGCTGTTGCCGGAGTGTTGTGCGACAGACACGCTTACTGCTTCTCTTTGGCGATCATCATTGCGATAAACCTTCTGCGGCCAGTTCCAGTCGATCCAGGGCCATGCGTTGGCTTTTTGAGATTCATTTGGCCACTGCGGCTCACGGATGGTGAAGAAGTTGTTGATATTGGCTTTCCTCGGCGCAATGATGAGCGGTTTGCCGTCAAGGTAGTACCATGTGTCGGGGTAAAGATTTTTCTTGTAGATGGAGTAGTAGATCTCACTCACACGGATTTCCGGTTCATGGTGCGTATAGAAGACGATTTTGGGTGCCTTGTACCCACGTTCATTGAACTCATGCAGGATCTCCATCAAATGGATAATCGTGCCTGTGAAAGCCTGATCGTTGGTCGTGTCAAAATAGAGGAAGTCAATACCCGCATTGATTAAGAGCTCCACGTGTTTCCGCATGACCCATGTGTCGTTTGAAAAATAGTAGCCGTAGAGTGGTTCCGCAAAGAAGTGATTGGTATTGACGGAACCCCAGCTGGGGCAGTTGGGATCTTTGGCAGCATCCCCATATTTTCCCAGAATCTTTGTGATGTCATATACACCGGGGTCACCGTATGCGCCGAGACAGGCAAAGTAGAAAATACCGATGTCGCGCGTGATTCGTTCGCCCTCTGTGCCGATGGTGAATGGATCCTGTTTCTCTGTGAATACTGAGCCGCCCTTTCCCTTTTGGGTAAGTGCAGTGTAGGTCGGATCAACCTCAGTGTACATATCCCACAGTTCACGTCCGAGGTCATCCATACCCTTAAGCGGACCGCAGGCATTCTGCGCCGTATCATCAACGGTATAGGAGACACGCTCACCGTTCAGCAGATAGGAAATGGTCACTTTTCCGTCATCGTTGTGCGTGATCTCTAAAGAACCCTCATAGTCATCGGCAGGGGAATAGTGTACCTTTTCATGCGTCGGCACCTGCCAGTCACCGGGCAGAATGACCTTTGACTCGGTTTCGGTTTCCGTGACATCCTCGTGGGACTTATCCTCGATGCAGCGGTGGTATTCATCAATGTTGAAGCGGGCGGCCTCTTCCTCGGTACGGAAGAACGCCATGTAGGCAACGTCGATGCGGTCGCCTTCTTTCACTTTGATGTTGCCGTCGTCAGCAAGGAAGTCAAAACGGAATGCGGTCGGGTGCGTATTATCCTTACCGCGGAAGTTATAGAAGCATAGGATCTGGTCAGCCCACTCGTCGTTCTGGTTCTTCCATGTCCACTTCATCTTGGTGTCCTCGCTGATTGTCGCGCCGTTGTCTGCCGCGTAGTAGCGCTCGGCATAGCGGGTCTTCTCTTTGGCAGAGACGCGGTAGCGGACAGCCGCATAGGCGAGATCTCCGAGAGAAACAGACGGAGTGATGAGCGTTGTGTAAGGGTCGTCACCGGAAGCGACGAGGCGTAAATACCCATCGACAGATGACACGGTGCAGTTTTTCAGATTCCGGATGGCGGAATACGGACTTTCATCAAATTCATACAGGTGGGTCGGAATGGAGGTATTGTAGTCCTCCGGATTGACCACGGCCTGCGATGTCAGAGGAGACAAGCTAATAATTGCTGTCAGGAGCATCAGCAGGGATATCACAAAGCTGAGTTTTCTTTTCATGCTTTGGAGCCTCTCTTTCTATTGGAAATCGCATTGCCGGACGCTGTTCGGAGCTTTCATTATATCTTCATGGTATCCGGATGTCAATCGGGACTGACATCCCGTCAGGCATGGTACCTTTGTCTTTGGATTATGGGAGACACTGGAATGATTATTCACAGACAGTTTTGTTTTGCAGGATTACCATTCGATAGGATTGCGGTCAAACTTTGCGACGATCTCTGAATTATCAACATATTCATGCAGCGGAATGCCGTAGTTTGTAATGGCCTGATAGAGTTCCGTATTTTCTGCGACGATCGCATTCTTTTCTTCTTCCGTACCCGTGTAATAGATTTTGTCAAATTCCTGGCTCAGCCGGATGTAGTCGGCGGAAACCGCGGTACAGCGGATATGCTTTTCCTGAACTTCATTTTCTGCCAGGGAAAGCGCTGTATCAAACCACTTGGCAAACTGTTCTTTCTGACCGAAGAACGATACACCGCCAAGGGTCGTGGCGTAATCATCATAAATACCGATATGTTTCCGTGTTCCGGCACAGGCACGGATAAAATCATAATATGCACGGACGGATTCCCAGCCGGGACCATAGTAACCGCGCATGAACTCGTTGATCGCGGTATCATATTCTGCTTCGGTCATGTAGGGATTCTTTAACAGCAAAGTGAGCAGATATCCGCGGAGTTCCCCGAATTCGCCGCTCTGTCCTTCATAGTTGCCTTGCTCAAGCATGCCGCGGGCATTGTTCTCATAGAAGAAGCGCATGTTGTCATCAAGAATGTCAAAATCCGGGAACGGCATGACATAGTAGCGGAAATTGGTGACATAGTCCCAGATATAAATCCGCTTACAGATTTTGCCCCACGCTTCAATATCCTCTTTCAGTGCGGCATTCCTTTCACAGGAAGGATCGTTCAGCGCATGAAGGAAGCAGCATTCGATGGTGCAGAGCTGAACGATGACGTTGTCTCTCGGTACTGTGATCTTCGGAGCGGAACGACTGTACCGATATGCCAGGGTATGGATGGAAACATCCGGGTAGTCCTTTTCCACAGCCTCCGCAATGCGGTTGACAAAGCGGATCACCGTTCCCGCATGGCTGCCTTCTTCTTCGTCCACAGCGGAACATGTCGGGCAGGTGCAGTAGTTCTCATTGTCGTTCTGGGAAACGGAAATGATCTTTGCATCGGGATGTTCTGCAAGCATGGAGAGAACACTGGCAAGCACCGTTTCATAAACAGTCTCATCCGAGAGGCACGGCTGCTCGCCCTTCGGTGTTCCATTGAGGGTTTCCATCGTATGGACGAACTGACCTGTAATACCGATCATGCCTCCCAGCGATTCCGGAATATTGCGTCTGTGGGAGGAGTTCAGCATACGTTTGACAGAAATCTCTGTCGGGAAATAAGCAGTCCAGAAAGAATCCCGGTATTCAAAGAACAGCTCGTAGGTGCGGTTCAGATCATTGAGGGCGATTTGGTCGCTTTCAAGGCAGTATTCGCTGTCTTCGGTCAGAAAACGCATGCCGATGCAGTTCTCAAGAAAGTCGTAAACGCCGTATAGTGCGCCGCGCATGGCACTGCCGGTAATGACGATACCATCTGCATCGTTCTGATACGAGAAAGATTCAGAGTTGTCATCCGTTGCATGGATGAGAATACGCTTACCGTTTGTATTTTCAGATGAAATCGGAAGATCCGCACCGCAGGCAAAGCGGAGGTAATCGTGGAGCTCACTAGCCGCCTTTCTGACACAGGCATCATCACTGTCATAGACGATGGAATATTCACTGATATCCGCACCGCCGATGGAGAGGCTCTTCACCGGGAAAACATGATCGACACGTTCATAATAGTTATCCGGCAGGCGAATGCCGTCCGCAGTCATAAAGAGTTCCAGAAACCGCTTGACTGCGTTGCTGCAGCCCTGCTCTCCGTCGCCGGTCAGAAGTACGCGGGTACCCACGACTTCGATCAGATAACCGTCGTCAAGGAGTCCCGCACGGTCCGGGGCATCAAAGAATTCGCCCTCTCTGGTTGTTGCCCCGACAAGGATTTCATAATCGGAAACAGGATTGTTTTTCCAGTCCGTGGTAATGCCAAGTTCGATACCGACGGATTCCCTGATTGTTTTCCGAAGAAGCATTGCGGCCTTGGTCGCAGTTCCGTCCGCATCGCTGCGGACGATGGTATAGGAGGAGGTGCCGTTTTCCGCGATTGTGAGCAGGTTTTCGGGAGCTGTCGTTCCGTATCCGGTCTCGCCGGGGGCTCCTTTGTCACAGCCGCAGAGGATCAGCAGAAGTATCAGTAAAAATGCTGTAGCTATGCGCAGTTTCATAATATCTGTACCGTTCCTTTCTGATACAGCGGACTTGTTTTATATGGATCTACAGAAAGGAAAGGACGACACACAGTGCCATCCTTTCTCTTATAGAAATCATGCAGAAGTGTCCATATCAGTCATTCTGCGTGAATGCGTTGATCAGCTTGTCCAGAGCTTTATTTGCGGACTTTTCGAGCTTGGTTGCACGGGAGACGTAGTCATTTGACTTACTGGAGACCAGAGAACGGTACATATTTCCCACATCGCTCAGCACGCTGTTATACGCATAAATAAAAGCGGTGGTGGTGGAATCGTGAATCAGGTCGATCATCTGGGAGGAAATGTCATCGCGGGAGTACTTAACTTTCAGCGCGGTCTCATACCAGGCAGGAACGACGTGACGGTAACTTTCTGCATTCAGCGCTTCATAAACCGCACCGGCGATGTCAGTGTTGTTGGAAGTAGCGGAGATCGTGGACAGAAGCACCGAATCATGAACGAGGGAACGGTAGCCGTCCTGCGTTTCATCAAGTTTCGGGTAAGGCAGGAATCCGAAGTCGTCCTTCATGTCACGCAGAAGCTTTGCGGTCTTAAAAACGGCGTTGCCGAGGAACATAGCGCGGCCGCCGATGAAAGATGCCTGCATTTCTGCCTCGGTACTCTTATTCATGTCAGCGTAAGCACCGGGACCCCAGAACAGGGTGTTCAGCTTTTCTGCCAGCGTCACAGCTCTGTCGTTGATCAGAGTCAGTTCGACAAAACCGTCGTCGGTGCGCTGCTCAAAGGAAATATCCGTCGCATAGACGAAGGGGTCAACAGATGCAGCCGTACCATAGGCGATATAGCCCAACTGGTCGTCAATGTCATTCTTTGCGTCGTTGTTGATATCAACATAGACATCCTGAATGATCTCTGTCATGCGGTCAAGGGTCCACTTTCCGTCGAAGACTTCGTTGTAAAGACCGTTTGCATCATCGTAGTATTGCTCATAGAGAGCCTTATTGTAGAACACTGCGCGGGTGTATTCGAGGACATCCAGATCAAAGTCACCGATCAGGAAGAAGCGGTTATTTTTACCGAGGGACATGGTGTCCATGTAGAAGTTGTTCCACCATGGCTGGGAAAAATCGAGATATTTCAGATCATTTGCATTATAAAAGCAGTTGTCGGTGACCAGCTTGACGAGACCATATTGGACACCGACAAAGGCGTCATAGGTGGAATCGCCTGACATGACCATTTGGCGGATAGGAGCAGGTGCACTGTCACCGTTCATATATGTTTCAGAGAAGTAATACAGGTCTACATTCAGACGTTCCTCAACGGATTTATTGCGTGAGTAGACTGCGTCGTCAACGACCTCACCGGTCTGTTCTTCGGGACCGCCGTACATGGATTCGTTCTTTGCCGGACTGGTGAGGAAGAAAGAGAACTTTTTGCCGCCGAGGTCAAGATCTGCGGGCAGGTTATCCTTTACCTGGGAACGGTCATTGGGATCGATGGTTGTCTCTTCTGTAACGGGAGCGGTAACAACTGTCGTTTCTGCTGCGGGGGTGTTTGTCTCACCACAGGAGGCCAGGCCGGCAACGGTCAGAAGTGCAAGCAGTCCGCAGACGGTTTTTTTTGCATTGGGTTTCATGAGATAGTTACTCCTTTATAAGATTATTTGGGCTTTCTGGGAAACTGAAAAAAGGCGGTTAGGCATGGTTTTTATCAGTCGCCTTTTCTGTATAGTTTTGAGTATTGTCGCGGGGTCATCTTGTATTGCTCTTTGAAACTGCGGAAAAAATACGCTTCGGTCATTTCACACTCTGCGCCGATTTCCTGGAGCGATTTCGATGTGTTGCGGAGCAGATATTCCGCGTGGCGCAGTTTCGTCTGCAGCATCATTTTTCCAAAAGACAGGCCATACTGTTCGTTCAGTATCCGGTTGACATGCCGTGGTGTGACATACAGTTTCTCGGCAAGATCCTGAACGGAAAAATGATCCCGTATTCCTCGATAATAACGATTGAAGAAATCGTCGATGACATTGCGGGTATTAAAGTATTTCTGTTCGCATATTACAGCGCCAAACTGACCGGGAAGACATTGTCTGAAAACCCGGATTAAGAACTGTGTGAGAATACTCCTGCAATAGTCATCATAGCCGGGTGCCATCTGCTCCATTTCATTTGAAATGGACTTTAATATCGTATACAGCTCCTGATCGTCATGTGACAAATAATATCGGGATCCTTCAAGTGTGCCAAGAATTGAATTACTTGTATCCGGTATTTCGATTCCGATACAGAATCCGGAGCAATCATCCTGAATGGTTTCTTCATGAAAAACGTTTTTTCGGAGCAGGAGCCAGTCATTAGTTCCAAGCGAGAGCTTTTCATTGAAATCGATCTTGAACTCAATATGGCCGCCGGTGATACAGTGCAGCTCATAATACGAGTGGATATGGTTCTCGGTATTTTGTTTATGTTCCAGATACGAAAGACGATTGATCGTCATGCGCATGTTCATTATTTCCAGTACCATAGCCTTCGGATAGATAAACTTCCGCATAATCAATACCTCCCGCATTATTTCCGATATTTCAACATTCGTGGCTTGTATTATTTGCATCTATATTCAAGAGCTGCTGTACCGGCATTTGATACAGCAGCCCCTCTGAAATACGTCAGTATCTCAAACACTCCGTCACCACAACTGAAGCGTAAAAATCAGAATCAGCGCTTACGAACCGGTGTTTCATAATTATTACATTGCTATAATAATCATTTTTCAATCATATTATAGCATAAACACATTTGGCTATCAATGTCTGCAGAGGACATATTTTATAAAAAATGTCCGTTCAGTATAGTCGTGAATATCATCAAAGGGGATATCTTGTGTGTACTCATGTTATCCTTCAATATGCTCTTTTGGAGAATATGCAAACTGCGAGGTATAACACTGCCTTGCAAACAAACAATTAACAAAGGAGGCGGCAAAACGCCATATCCTTTATTTGAAGGAATAATCCATAGTCTTGTATGTAATGATGTTTCTATATCAAACTCGTTACGAAAAAATGACCGTCATGATTAGTGACGGTCAGTCTGTTTCATGAAGACAAAAGAACCACTGAAATGATGTCATCGGACGGAAAGGTGCGTATCGAATGCATACATTACAAAAACTTTTTCATGATGCGCATATAATCTCGTTTAGCATTGAATATGGCCAATATATACGCTGTATTCTCGTCTTTGTTGTAGCTATAAAATATGAGATATCCCTCATGTACCAAAAAACGATATCCTGCACTCATCAAAATTCTGTCTTTGGGAATCGCACCGCTTTCAGGGAATTGCTCAAGAATTTTACATTTTTCCTGAAGCTCCTTTACCAAACGAGCGGCGATACCTTTGTCTTTGGATTGCTCGGCGATATATATTGCGATACTGCGAAGGTCATCTTTAGCCATTGCGGTAAGACTTACGCGACAGTTCATACATCAAGATTCTCCAGTTCACCAAGAATATCGGAAAAAGCAGAATCGGCATCTTGTGTGCGTCCAAGCTTGATGTCATCCATTGCCTGCGCAAGATGAGCATATACAGCGAGTTTTGCTTCCAGTTCGGAAATATAAGCAAGTTGTTCTCTGAAATCCTCATGGCTGAGAAGAACGGTATCTTCTTTGCCGTTTACAGTGATGGCTACGGGATTTTTTCTTGTCAATGCAGATATCCCGGCATAGTTGGTACGAATGTCCTTTGATGGTCTGATAGAAATACCGCGATCCATATAAGCACCCCCTCTGTTTGGTAGTCATATTATATCACAATTATGCAACCATGTCAATGAGTTTTTGTTATCAATGGAGCATTTCCTCCTGTTTGGGTTACCGCTCATCCCAGTTCCTCTGGCAGCGCCTGAACTGCTCGTCCAGCATTTTGAGGATACTCTGCTCCATCTGCGCGGGGGTATAGCTGCGCGGGAAGTATTTGCGGATAGCGCTGACCTCCAGACGGACGCGCTCCCTCTGATTGGCTTTTTCTTCGCTCATGATGTCAAAGATTTGTTCCGGCGTGAGCTGGGCGATCTGTGACAGCCTTTTCATGCGGACGGCTTGGGAGAGGGACGGCGTACAATCCTCCGACTGCATGATGTCCCAAAGTTCGGCCTGTTCCTGCTTTGTGAGATACGC
>JAKSPR010000009.1 GCA_024404655.1 Clostridia bacterium
TATCTCGGCTTTGCGAATTTCGATATCAAATACGACCCCAGAGACAATACCTACCGTGCCTTTGAGATCAATCTGCGGCAGGGACGCTCCAACTTCTATGTAACAGCTTCCGGCGAGAACATTGCCCGGTATCTGGTGCGCGATTATGTGACCCACGATCTCCCGGCGGAAATGAAGACGGTCTCAAATGAGATTTTCTGGGCATCCGTCCCGCGCAAAGTCGTCTACCGCTATACCCACAACGATGCCTGCACCGCAAAAGCAAAAGCGCTCTGCAAGGCAGGCAAGAGTTATTCTTCCACATGGTATAAAAAGGACCTCTGGCTGAATCCGAAGCGGTTCTTCTATGTGGCGGCGGCACAGTACCGTCACTTTGGAAAATTTGCGACATACTGCAAGGATTACCGCTGATGGACGGCACAAAAAAGCCGGTTCTCGGCATTCTCGGCGGGCTTGGTCCCATGGCGACGGCATACTTCTATGAACTGCTCATCGCCCACACAGAGGCCTCCTGCGATCAGGATCATATTGATATTCTCATCAACAGTCATGCGACAACCCCTGACCGCACGGCATTCATCATGGGCAAAAGCAAGGATGATCCCCTGCATGTCATGGTAGAAGATCTGAAACGCATGAAGATCTACGGCGCTGATCTGGTCGCCATTCCCTGTAATACCGCTCATTATTTCTATGACAAGCTGAAAGCCTCCACCGATCTGCCGATTCTCAACATCATGGAGGAAACGGCAGCTTGTCTGTCCTCTCTCGGTGTCAAAAAGGCCGGAATCCTTGCAACCGACGGCACTGTCATGACGGGAACCTATGACCGTTATCTTGCTGCCCATGATATCGACTGTCTGCGCCCGGATGAGGCGGGACAGAAAACGATCATGCACATCATCTACGATGAGATCAAGAACGGAAAAAAGCCGGATGTGGATGCGTTCCTCGCAGTTGCAGACGGTCTCCGCAGACAAGGAGCAGAAGCGCTGATCCTCGGCTGTACGGAGCTTTCGCTCATCAAAAAAGAGCACCCGTTGCCGCCCTGTTTCATTGATTCGCTGGATGTTCTGGCCGACAGCACCATCCGCGCCTGCGGCAAACACGCGATCGGTTTTGATTTCCGTCTTGCCTGATTTCCCCAAAGGATTTCTTTCTTGGAGGAACATTCCATGTATTTACAGGAACTGCTGAAAAACTGCCGCTATCCGTATACGATCCCGGATACAGACGCAGTCTGCAATAAAAACCCCGATATCACTGCATTCACCTACGATTCACGCAAAGCCGCACCCGGCTTTGCGTTTGTGTGTCTGTCCGGTGCACGCATGGACGGTCACGATTTTGCCCGCTCCGCCTATGACGGCGGCTGCCGGGTCTTCTTTTCGGAACATGCGCTTGATCTGCCCAAAGACGCCGTCACCGTCCTGTTTGATGATACCCGTGCAGCGCTGCCGTATCTCTCCGATACCCTGTTTGAGCATCCCCAGAGGGAGCTGACCGTGATCGGGGTCACCGGAACCAAAGGAAAGACGACCATCGCCAATCTGATCGGCTCCACGCTGAACGCGGCAGGATATCCCTGCGGGGTCATTGGCACCATCGGCATTACCTACGGCGGAAACTGGTATCCTACCGTCAATTCTACCCCGGAGAGCTACATCCTCCATGAAACCTTCCGCAAAATGGCGGACAGCGGCGTGAAATATGTGGTTATGGAGGTTTCCTCCCAGTCTGTTTTCCGCCACCGCATCGACGGTATTCAGTATGATATTGCAATCTTCTCCAATCTGAGCGAAGACCATATCGGCGGCAACGAGCATCCCACCTTTGAGCATTACAAAGACTGCAAAAAGCGACTCTTTTCCCAGTGCAATTTTGCTGTATTCAATGCGGACGACCCCTATTCCGCTGAATTCATCGCTGCATGCAAGTCGCCTTATGTCACCTGCAGTCTGCAAAAGGATGCGGACTTCCGCGGCGGAGCTGTAGAATCTTATTCCGGGGGCAGCATCATGGGCATCCGGTTCCCCGTTGCCAATGGCACGGAGGAACACACCGTCTCCCTGCGGATTCCCGGTGCCTTCAATGCGGAAAATGCGCTGGAGGTCATAGCCGTACTGCGTCAGCTGGGACTTTCGTTTGAAGAAATTCTGCCGCCGCTCTCCCTCGCAACGGTTCCCGGACGGTTTGAAATTCTCGATGTTCTGCCGGACTGCACCGTCATCATTGACTATGCACACAATGAGGTCAGCTTGAAAAATCTTCTGACGACGGTCCGTGCCTACCAGCCGAAACGCATGGTCTGCCTTTACGGCTCCGTCGGCGGGCGCACGACCCACAGAAGAAAAGAACTTGCGGAGGTCTCCGGCGATCTTGCCGACTTCTGCATCATCACAACGGATAACCCCGACTTTGAGCCGCCGGAGCAGATCATCGACGAAATCGCATCCTATTATACGGAGGATTCCGCGCCTCATATTTCAATCGTTGACAGAAAAGAGGCCATTCTCTACGCCCTGCACCATGCAGAGCCGGGAGACGCGCTTCTGTTCTGCGGCAAGGGTCATGAGACCTATCAGCTGGTAAACGGCATTCATGTGCCGTTCTCCGAAAAAGAAATTATTCTGGAAGAAACGGCAAAGATGCGCAGAACGGAACAGCTGGATGCACGCTTCGCCGTAAAGCAGACAGAGACAGAAGGACGGTAACACATCATGGGTATGAAAGTCTTATCGTTGCTGAGTGACAAAAACAGGGATGCTTTCGGCAAGCGTCCGGCAACGCTGGCATTCCTCGGTGACAGCGTGACAAACGGCTGCTTTGAAGTGCTCCCGGCGCTGAATCTGAACAACGAGATCGAAGGGTTTGACGTGACCTTTGACTCGGAGCATGCCTATTCCGCCGATCTGCGGAAGATTCTTTTCACCCTTTATCCGAAAGCCCAGATCAACATCATCAATGCGGGAATCTCCGGCGACAATGCGCCGAATGGTCTTACGCGGATGGAACGGGATCTGCTTCCCTACAAGCCTGATCTGACCGTGGTCTGTTACGGTCTCAACGACAGCGGCGCAGGAGACGCAGGCATTGACCGTTATCATGATGCGCTGGTCGGTATCATTGAGAAGTTGAAAGCAGCAGGCAGCGAAGTCATTCTGATGACGCCCCAGCCAATTGCCGCGCGGGTACACTCCCAGCTCAAAGGCGACGCTCTCCGGGCAATGGCAAAAGGGCTCGCGGAGAACTTTGCCAATGGCGGTTTTGACCGCTACATGCAGGCAGCGCGCAAAGCGGCAGAGGAAACCGGCATTCCGCTCTGTGACTGCTATGCCCGCTGGATGCAGCTCTATGCAAACGGTGTGGATATCACCGATCTTTTAGCAAA
This sequence comes from Clostridia bacterium, assembly GCA_024404655.1. Taxonomy (GTDB): domain Bacteria; phylum Bacillota; class Clostridia; order Oscillospirales; family CAG-272; genus RGIG3925. The sequence goes on from JAKSPR010000009.1 coordinate 3,392, forward strand.
TTATCTCAATCATCCCACACGCGAAATGCACTGGCTCTTTGCCATGGCGCTGGCGGAGACGATGTTTGCGGACTGAATAAGGTAACCTTAAGACAAAATACAACCGGACTGCATGCCCAAGCGGCTGTCAGTCCGGTTTTCGTTTTCTGTTTTGTTTTCAGTCATCCCAGACAATTTCCCGGATCACACCGGAAGCGGTGGAATGACCGTCTCCGTTGATATCATCAAAAGTGACCTCGCGGATGATGGAGGGATCATTTGTGATCTGTTTTCCGTTGACACGGATATTTTTCAGACGCAAGGTTCCGACGGTACTGGACAGGAACGGATCAAAAATCTCGTATTCCCCGGAACGCGCGGATTTCGGTCCGCAGACAACCAGATAAGAATGGAGATACCTTTCCCGGTGCAGGGTCAGATCAATATTCTCAAAGCTCACAAACCCGGCATTGCAGCCCATCTCAAATGCACCGATGGAACCATGGACGGGATGAGATTCCAGATAATTCGGGAATCCGTCGATGGGGCCGTCGAGATCAACGGTAATATCTTCAAAATAGAGATTGTCAGCGGAGCCGACCTCCCCCCATTCCGGAGATTGACCGATTTTATAACGCGGGGTCTGGAAATAGAGTTTGAAGGTCTTGATGCCTTTCACATCCCGGATCACGGTATCATAGAGCGCACAGTCCACAGAAGAGCCGTCATCATAGCGGTAAAGACCTGGTTCGATGCGGAGTGCATGATAGGGGCTTGTCGGATCGAGTTCAAGCCCTGTGCAGAGGACATTCCGGGTCGGGCCGAAATTTACGGAGCTGTTCTGCCAGTCGTACATGTTGAGGGCAACGAGATCGTCTCCCACCTGACCGCGGATATCCTCGCAGAGAAGATTCTCTGAATTGCCGTTCAGATGCAGGCCGTCAGCATAGCAGGTATCAAAGCGGATATGGGTAAACGCTGCGTCCCGGATATCTCCGGTCTGCACAGAAAAACCTGCGGTATGGGCAAAAGTCACGTCCTCGATCAGAAGTCCGTCCATATTGTTGAAGAAGAACAACGTGGAAACACCGTGGAAGGTGTCCCCCTCCGGAGCATATCGGCAATCGCGACCGTAGCCGCTTCTGTGGTCGATGGACATTTCCCAGCGTCCGCCGATCACGGCGATGTTGCGATCCCGTTCCGCCGATGCGGGAATCGGCGCATGGGTTCCGTCCATGGTATGTGCATTGCGCAGCATGAGGACACGGCAGCCTTCTGACAAGGTGATCACCGCGTCCTCTGCCTCAATGCGGCGGTCGGAGGGAACAATCACAGTATTATCAAGGAAATAGGGCGTTTCTTTACCGGGGATAACAACGGTATGGTGCTCATTCAGCGCTTTCTGAAACGCTTCTGTCCAGATATTGTCTTTTACATGTTCATGATAATCTGTCAGCAGCACGCGGTCACCAAGGCCCTCAGATGCTGCCCGGTTCTCGTCTCGCATGGCATACAGCGATGCTTCAATTTCCGTCTTTGTACGTCTCATGGTGCTCTTTCCCCTTTCGGATCAAAAGATTATTCCACAAAGTCAAATTCAAAATCGTAGATGGCAACAGCATCACCGTCCTTGACACCCATCTCACGCATCTTATTGAAGGTACCGGAGGAACGGAGCACGCGGTCGAAATAGTTGAGGGATTCTCTGTCCTCAAAATTGACGGAGCCTACCAGATTCCGCAGCCACTCGGCTTCGACGATCCAGACACCGTCTTCCTTATGGACGGAAATGTCGTGATCACCTGCCGGAATCTCAGGTTCTGGCTCGACGTAATCAGCGTCATAAATGGTCAGCGGAGGCAGGTCGCGGAGACGCTCGGCTGCCATGAAAACCATCTTCTGGATGTTTTCACCGGTGGCAGCGGAGACATAGATCAGTTCTGCTCCCAGCTCATTCTTAACAAAATCCTCAAACTCAGAAAGATCCGCATCTTCAGGGAGCAGATCGCGCTTGTTGGCAACAACGATCTGGGGACGGCTACCGAGGGATTCGGAATACCGGTTCAGTTCTTCGTTGATGAGCTTGATATCTTCGATAGGATCACGGCCCTCGCTGCCTGCAACATCAACGACATGGAGAAGCAGACGGCAGCGGTCGACATGACGCAGGAACTCATGGCCGAGGCCGAGACCTTCGCTGGCGCCTTCGATCAGGCCGGGAATATCCGCTGCGACGAAGCCGCCCTCACCGGCCTTGACAACACCGAGCACAGGGGAGAGGGTCGTAAAGTGATAGTTTGCGATCTTCGGACGAGCGGCAGAAATCTGGGAGAGGATGGAAGATTTTCCGACATTGGGCAGACCGACAAAGCCCACATCCGCCAGCATTTTCAGTTCCAGAATGACTTCCATTTCCTTGCCCTTGATGCCGGATTTTGCAAACCGGGGGATCTGTCGGGTGGGCGTTGCGAAATGACGGTTGCCCCAGCCGCCCTTACCGCCGGCAAGGCAGACAAAAGGACCGCAGTTTGACATATCCTTGATGACCGCGCCGGTAGCAGCATCACGGATGACAGTACCTGCGGGCACGGGGAGAATCAGGTCTTCCGCCGTAGCGCCGTGACACTTGCCGTTCATACCGTTCTGGCCGTTCTTTGCGATGAATTTTCTGTGATAGCGGTAGTCAAGCAGGGTATTGGTCCCCTCGTCGATGACAAAAACGATAGAGCCGCCTTTTCCGCCGTCGCCGCCGTCAGGACCGCCTTCGGCGACATATTTTTCTCTGTGGAAGGAGACACAGCCGTTGCCGCCGTCTCCAGCCTTGATATAAATTTTTACCTGGTCAATAAACATGGTGTGTTTTCCTTTACTATAGTCTATTTATAAATACATATTATTTTATCATATTCAACAGTTCTTCTTCTCCGATGACCGGAATACCGAGAGACTGGGCTTTTGTGAGTTTAGAACCTGCTTCCGTGCCGGCGAGAACATAGGAAGTCTTTTTGGAAACGGAAGAAGACGTTTTTCCGCCGTGTGCTTCGATCAATGCGGACGCCTCTTCCCGTTTCATCGTGGGGAGCGTTCCTGTCAGAACGAAGGTCAGACCGGCAAGTTCCGTACCTGCGCTGTGCGTTTCATACTGCATCAGCACCCCTGCCGCACGCAGACGGTCAATGAGCAGCCGCGTCTGCGGATGTGAAAAGAAGCTGATGATGCTGTCCGCTGTGATCTCACCGATATCATCAACCGCTACAAGCGCAGCCTGATCGGCCCGGAACAAGGCCTCGATATCCCCAAATGCCTTTGCAAGCGTCTGTCCTGCCTTCTGCCCGATGCCGGGGATACCCAGCGCATAGATGAGTCTGTCAAGGCCGGCAGTCTTTGAATTTTCAACAGCATTTATAAAGTTCTCTGCAGATTTCTTTCCCATACGGTCAAGAGCTTCGATCTGTTCAGCCCGGAGATCATAAAGATCGGCAGGAGATTTCACAAGGCCCTCATCCCGCAGTTGTTTCAGAACGGCTGTGCCAAGGCCATCAATATTCATGGCATCTCTTGAAACGAAATGAGCGAGTGCACGCAGGAGCTGTGCCGGACAGGCTGCATTGGTACACCGTGTCGCTGCCTCCGCAGCATCACGGAAAACCGGCTCTCCGCAGGAGGGACAGCACCGGGGCATTTCGTATTCCACTTCCCCGCCCGTGCGTTTGTCCTTGTTGACACGCAGGACTCCCGGGATGATATCTCCTGCCTTCTGCACATAGACCATATCGCCGATGCGGATATCCCGTTCTCTGATGAAATCAATGTTGTGAAGGGTCGCGCGGGAGACACTGGTTCCGGCAAGGCGGACGGGAGAAAGAACCGCATTCGGTGTCAGAACGCCGGTGCGTCCGACCTGAACGACAATATCCAGCAGTTTGGTCTCCTTGACCTCCGGCGGGAATTTATAGGCAACCGCCCATTTCGGGGTCGAGGCCGTTTCACCGAGGAAAGAACGATCGGCAAGGCTATTGAGTTTGATCACCACGCCGTCAATGTCAAACGGCAGGTTTTCGCGCATGGAGCCGATCTCTCTGATCTTATCCAGAATCGCGTCCTTATCCGAGGTCACCATGCGGTACGGGATTACGGAAAAGCCTGCCTCTTCCAGCCAGTCAAGGCTCTGAACATGCTCCGTGAACTGAATCCCCTCGGATGCCTGTACATTGAAGATGAAAATATCCAGGCGGCGTGCGGCGGTGATCATCGGGTCGAGCTGACGCAGAGAACCAGCCGCTGCGTTTCTCGGGTTGGCAAACAGAGATTCCTCATTCTCTTCCCGCTCACGGTTGAGTGCTTCAAAACGATCACGGGGCATATAGACCTCGCCCCGCACTTCCAGTCTGGGAATCTCCGGATGACCGATATCCATGGGGATCGAAGTGATGGTGCGCAAATTCTGCGTCACGTTTTCCCCAACAAAACCGTCGCCTCTGGTAGAACCGCGGACAAATTTTCCGTTTTCATATTCGAGGGAAACGGAAAGGCCGTCAATTTTACATTCCACGGAATACTCCGCCGTTCTGCCGACCGACGCCATTTCTTCCGCAGTACGGGCAAGAAACGCTTCCAGTTCTTCAAAGGAAAACACATCGGTAAGCGAACCCATCTGAACGGCATGGGTCACCTTTTCAAATTTATCCAGTGCTTTTCCACCGACGTGTTTTGACGGGGACGCCGGATCATCGAACTGAGGGAATTCCTTTTCCAGTGCGATCAGCTCATAAAAAAGGCGGTCGTATTCGGCATCGGAAAGCTCCGGTGCATCCTCTTCATAGTATTTTTTTGAGTAGTAGCGGATCTTCTCACGCAGGGAGCCAATCCGTTCTTTTGCCTCTGTTTCTGTCATAGCCATTTTCTCCGATCAAGAAACATATCCAGGAAAGATCACGGCTGCCGCAAGCAATCTGGCTTGAGACAGCCGGGGTGTCATCATAATCAGTCTTCGTACTTGCCGATGATCTTATCAAGTGCTTTCTGTGCGGTCTTTTCGCGCTTTGCGTACCAGGAAGAAATATCACGTGTCTTCTTGGATTCTGCAAGCTTTGCGAACAGATTTGCAAGCTCACCAGAGCTGTCGGAATTGTAATAACCGAGGTCAAACACGCGAGCGCTCTTGATGATGTCCAGCATCGCTGCGGATTCGTTATCACGGGACGCCTTGGACTGCAGTGCGATTTCGTAGTATGCGGGAATGACCTTATCATAACCGATGGCGCAGAGGGATTCAAGGATGATGGAAGTTCTTTCCGGATCTCTTGCGGTGATCGGCACGGCACACATGTTGGTACCGGCATCGACGTTGGTGCAGTACTCTGCGGCTTCGTCATATTTGGGCCACGGGATAATACCGAAATCGGCATCCATGGAGCGCATCTCGACCACATCGTGCATATTCATATCAAAGAACAGAGCGCGGCCTTCCTGGAAAATGGTATTGAGGTCCTGGCAATAAGAGGTATCACCGATATCCACATAAACATTTTCAGAATCCGCAAGATTGAAGTAGCGGTCAAAGACCTCTACCGTGCGGGCATTGAAGAAGGAAAGATACGGAATGTCCTTATCATCCTTGGAAACGACACGGAGACCGCTGGTCTCAAATGCCTGGACCGGTCCGACCCATTTCTGGGTGATATAACCGAAACGGTCATGATCCTTATCCATTGTGCTGTCACCGTTTAAGTCCATGGCAGCGTTGCGCGCAAGGTTGTCAAACTTTTCAAAGGTCCACTTACCGTCCAGAACATCCTGATAGGGGTATTCAATGTCCAGCTGGCTGCACAGATTCTTATTGAACAGCATGACGTTTGCGGCACTCATACTGCAATAGCTGATATCACCGGTCATGACATACAGCTTTTCGTTGATGGAAAAGCTCTGTCTTGCGTCCTTATCCCACCAGGGATTATCCATATTGACACAGGGCAGATCGGTGTTCCAGTCAAGCAGAAGACCTTCGTTGGCATAGGTGAAAGTCGCACGACCGTGGGGGAACAGGACATCATAAGCGTCATCACCGGCGATGATCGCTGTTCTTGCACTGGTATCGGAGTTATAGTCTGTAGAAAGGAGGCCGACAACCTGGATATTATACTGCTCGGACACACGGGAGTTGCGGCGGAAAACCGCATCATCAACGATATCACCCGTCTCGCCTTCAATGATCTGATCCTTGATCCAGCGGTCATTGGGCCGGACCTGAATCTTGAATTCATAGCCGCCGTAATCTTTTTCGGGAAGATTCTCAAAGGGATTGAACAGTTCCTCCGTGGAAACCTCACCTTCAGTTTCTGTGGGTTTGTTCACGGCCTGAGTCTCAGTGGGTGCAGCGGATTCCGCCTCACCGCAGGATACAACAACTGCGCTGACGGTCAGGAGTGCGAGTAAAAAGGAGAGCTTTTTCATGATCGGTTCCTCTTTCTTCTTGTTTTTTTATGATATGGGGTGCGATTCTGAAAAACTGAGAACAAACAAAGCTATATTGAAAGGATCAAAAAGTACGGTATCTGTTTTATGGAGCACAGTATTTATTCACTGACAACTCAATAATATGAGAATATTATAGCATAAACACATCCAAATTGCAAGATATTTCAGATAATTACAGTATTTCCGCGGTCGTACCGAAAACTCGTTTTTCTCCTTGTGCAATTCGCAGAAAATTAACACTCATATCCGTGCAATACGCCGATTTTTTCACGATATGCAATTTCGGACAAATTGAATTGACATATTCAAGCAAGAATGTTATAATGAACAAAATCATGTAACTGTATTCCGTCAGCACTTCCCGTACTGCGGACCGCAGAATAACTGCCGTGAGGAGTGACCATGACTATGACGCGCATATTGCTGAAACGGTGTCTTGTCGTTCTGCTTCTGTTCTGCATCATCCTTGGCTCCGTGTCCTGCGGAGAAAAAACGGAAGGTGGTCAGACACCCGAAAACAAAGGAGACACGATTATGAAAGCAGAAGATTTTGCCGGATATTCCATCATCCGTTCCGATACTGCCAAAGGCTCAGAATCCAAAATATCCGTTGGCCTGCGGAAGGCCTTTTCCGAACTTGCGGGAGTTGAGGTCTTCGTCAAAACAGACTGGCTTGAAGGCGACGATTCCGTTGTCCCGACGGAGATTCTGATCGGCAAAACCAACCGGGAACAGTCATCCGCCTTTGCAGCGCAATGTGAGGCCAAAGGTGCGGACTGCGGTTACGGTATGCTGGACGGTAAGGTCGTCCTATGGGGCAGAAACGACAGCGCTCTGATTTCCTGTGCAGAAAAATTCAAAGCAGATATTCTCGGAACAGAACCGTTTATGACAGAAGGCGAAGCATCCGTCCCTACCCTCTCCGAGGGCTGTGCATACTATTATACCTGCGCCGACAAACTGCTGCTTGCGGACGGTTCCACACCAAAAAGCAGTCTGCGGAATAACATTCTCTGGGGCGTCAACGGTCACAACAAGGCCCATGTGCCCTACACCGAGGACAATACCGAGGACATCATCCGACTGGCAGCCGAGATGGGCTCCACGATTTACCGCATCAATTACAATCCTACGAACACGGAAATGCTCTCCTACATCAACGGCATCATTGATCTCTGCCATTCTTACGGCATGCAGGTCATGATGTGCATGGACTGGATGGGCGGTACAGTAGAAGAAATCACGGAACACATGACATATATGGCGGAAAATCTGAAAGACCGTGTGGAATACTTCCAGATCTTCAACGAAACCGACATCTGGGCAGCACAGACCGATGAAGGTACTTTCTACAATGCTTCCGACTGGACCGGCACAAAAAAGGATTACTATAACCCGGAGCGAGTCACTATCTGTATCGAAAAGGTCAGAGCTGCGGTGGATGCGTTCCACTCCGCAGCGCCGGATGCAAAGCTGGTCATCAATATCGGCTACCGCCACTATCCGATCCTTGACTGGTATGTGGAAGCAGGGATCGACTGGGATATCATCGGTATCGACTGGTATGATCTTGAGGGCTACAGCATCACCAAATTTCTGAAATCTATGGAAAAACGGTTCCCTGATCACGATCTCATGATCTGTGAATTCAACATTGCTGCCAACAACGGAAAGTATGAGGAAGCGGAACAGTCACGTTGGCTGAAAACCTTCTTTGACGAAATGAACCGCTACGATTCCTCCCGTCTGAAAGCCGTGATTATTTATGAACTGCTGGATGAAACCTTCATCCAGACCGACGACAAGTGGGCCGGAGAAGCACACTTCGGTATCGTCAATACCGGAAAGGATGGTTCCATCGGTGAGCCCAAAGAGGGCTACCGGACTGTACAGGAAATGCTGACCGGCGGTGTATGCAGCACAAAGACCGTCTATACAAGACTTCCCTGAAAAAAACATCACAAAAATGCAAATCGGTTCCGACTTTCCCGGTCGGAACCGATTGTTTTCATCTGAGCACATATTCATAGGGGTCAAATTCGCATCGTCCGGTATCCTCATAGAAGATTTCCGTCCGGCCGATATAGGTAAATCCGACACTTCGGTAGAGCTTTTCTGCGGGCAGATTGCCAAGCAGCACATCAAGACGTACCGTTTTTCCGCCCTGCGCTTTTATGATGCGCAGCGCTTCCCGTGTCATGAAAGTACCGATGCCGCGGTGCATATACTCACAGGCGGTGCACAGCGTATGGATCACGAAGATTTCATCATCGGCAGCCTCAATCTGCCACGGGGCGGTTTCGTAGCCCTCGACGGTATGGTTGTTGAGGATCATCGCACCAAGGGTGGTGTCACCCTCCATGGTGAGGTACATTTCGCCGTCATCAACAGCTCCCGCAAGATAGGATTCCGCCGGGTATACCCCTTTGGTCCATTTGGGGTGATAGGTCAGATTCTGCATCAGATCGATCTGACGGTCATAAAAGGCAAGCACCGTGTCTTTTTCATCCGGTCTTGCTCTGCGTACCTGCATCATACGAAATCCTTTGTAAAGATCTGCACCCGGCGCTCCAGTACCGCGCGGATGAAATCCTGTTCGCTCTCCAATGGTTCTTCCGTCATAACGCCGGCAAGATGTTTCCAGGCAGATGCGTTGTGATTATCGCTTCCGGCAGTTTTGCACAGCCCGTAAGCGTCGGCATAGACGTCTGCCAGACGATTGGCAAGCTCCGGCTGGCTGGCGTTAATAACCTCGACGGCATCAATGCAGCGGGGGAACAGACGGATATGGTCGATATAGCCTGCTTCACGGTAGGGATGCGCCTGCACGACCAGCGCGCCTGCGGCGCGGAGCATGGGGAGTTCCTCGCTCTTCTTCATCGTCATGATTTCGGGGTGCGCAAGGAACCATGCCTTATCAAGACCGTAGACCAGAAAGTCCGTGCCGCCGTAGGTCAGCTCCACACCCTCAAAGACCTTGATGCCGATTTCCGGTGCCAGCCGTTTGCCTTCCTCCACATCGCTGAAATAGAAGGCGATTTTTTCTTCATAGGGGCGATCACGGTCAATGTTGATATTGCCGTCAAGAAAATGATTGGTAATGAAGATGCCGTCGTAGCCGCGCTCTTTATAGGAAATCAGCGTATCACGGACGCTGCCTTTCCCGCAGCGGCTGACAGGGGCGGTATGCAGATGGGTTTCATACAGATACATAATGTTTTCTCCTTTGCCGGATTCATCGGCTGCAGATCATACTTGTGTTCTCTTTATTGCTTATGTTGTCCGAAACGGTGACGTCCTCACAGTTGACGGTGACAATGTCATATTCCGTATCGCGGGTATTGGGATTTTTATTCTCCATACAGTTCTCAAAACGGTTGCCGTAAATCTGCACGCCCTTGGTAGCCGAAACGAACACTCCGCTGGAGCCGATATTTCTGAATGTATTGTTGTATATTCTCACATCGCTGTGAACGCCTGCCGGATAATCTGCAGCGCCGGGATCATGGGCCGCCTTGACAACGATTGCTCCGAGATTGGCAGCGCTGCCGTTGATGGCGCACTTTTCAAACGTACAGCCTGTGATCTCCGTATTACGGGAAGGACCGACCTCATACCAGACCTTGATATCCGGGGAGATGATGATGCCCGGCAGCGCCATACCATAGATATGGCAGTCGCGGACGGTCATATTGCGGGACTGCAGGAGGAAGCCTCTGGCTCGCGTATGCTTCACGGAACAGCCTTCCAGCAAGACCGACGCAAAGAAGCTGTCGTTTGCAAGAATATCACCGATAGCCGGGGTACCGTTCACATCCGCGATTTCAGCGTGGCCGTCATGGTAGGAACGGATCCGGAAGGTTCCCTTCTGCAAGAAGGTATTCCGATCATAGAAGCAAATCATATCGTCCTTGTCAGCCCAGAGGGGACCAAGTTTGCCTTCTTCCATTTTGCGGTTGCGGTAGATGCAGCGCATGGAACCTGCGGTTTCATCGTATTCCGCGATTTCTCCCGCCTGACTGTGGATATTCAGAGCATCGTCGCCAAGTCCCACGAAATGGCAGTTCTTCATGTGCAGATAACCGGAAAGGCCGACCACATGGATACCATCCGCATTGGCGGAATAAAGTGCATGACTGCCCTCGGGAATCCGGATATTGAATTCCTCAAAGGTGAAATCGGAGCAGCGGGGCGAGATCACAGCACCCATACTGGTACAGCGCTCAATCTCGATCCTGTGCAGCGTCACCCGGTCACAGCCGGAGAACGCAAACACCGTGGAGCCGTAGATAAGATACCGATACAGTACCCTGTGACCGATTTTCAGCCTTGAAAGATCTATATAGCCCGGGGCTGTGACCCGGATTTTCTGACCGTCCAGAACCTCATATTTTGTTCCGGTATACTTCACACGCGGAGCGCCGTTTTCATCGGTCAGGGTTTCCTTTGTGATGGTATCATAGGTTTCAATGACATAATCCGGGGTCCCTTCCTCATCACAGGTATCAGTACCCCAGAAGTGTTCCCATCCGGTGACAGGGAACTCATCGTCGATCTCAACATCATAGGTGTGGTCTGCTTCATTCTTTGCGATGACACGGCCTGCGCAGTTGACGGGATTGTCCGTTGAAAAAGTCAGATCGGTAAACACAAGGTCTTCACAATCACGGCAGACAAAAGCGGCGTTATCTTCCGCCGGATCTCCCCACGGGGTGAAATGGGTCAGAATGACGGTGCCCTGTTCACCGCGGATGGTGATCCCTTTCTTCTTTACCACAAGAACCGGTGTTTCAAGATAATACCGTACCGCAGGCAGAAAGAGTTCTCCCCCATCCGGCAGCGCATCGATCTGCGCCTTCATTACATCAGAAACCGAGCTTATCCCGGTCTTATCAAGATTTGCGATCATAACGAATCCCCTCGCTTTTCTCCCGACTTTATGTTTTCTGCATTGCTTTTTCGATGCTCTTTATATCAAGCAGATTCACGTCAAGGAATCTGCCGTTATAAAATACGCCGAAATTATTGAATACACAAGGTAGATTTTTGGCTTTTTCCAGAGTGTCCACCGGGCGGAGCTGTACCATAGTTCCGGTCTTTTCGGCCCAGTTTTTGATATCCTCAATTTTGCCATAGACAAAAGGGCACTGCATGCTGTAGTATACCGTCAGCTCTTTATCCTCAATAGACTGTGCCCGGGCGCACTCCGTAAAGCGCGGCTCGGTTTCATCAAAGGAAAGCGCCAGCAAAAGGTAACCGTCCGCAGTCTCATCCACAGAACGAAACCCGAATTTTTCCGCAAAGCTTTGATCCGACAGCCAGTTTTTCTGCCGTTTTGCGCCGAGCATGCAGACGCCGGACATTCCGTGGGCTCTGGCATCGGCAATACAGGATTCCATCAGTTCCCGGCCGTACCCGTGCCCTTTGCAGTCGCCCGTCACCCACAGGCAATAAATATAGTAATAGTTCTCCCCGACGATCGGGACCCAAGCCGTATCAAGGGGTGCGTATTCAATGAAGCAGCAGCCTTTGGTATCCAGTTTTCGGAAGACGTGCCCTTCCGTGATCCTCTCCTTCAGCCATGCACGCTTTGACTCAACGCCGGGATGGGGCTTTTTCTGTCTTATGATGCAGCAAAGATGTTCAGAGTCGATATTTTCTTTTGTCAGCGTGATGAAATTGCTCATAGCTGTAAAAATCCCCCTGATATCACGATTATACATATTATATCCGTTCAGAGCAAGAAAATCAAGACCATATCGGATAATTTTAACACTTCCGCCTGTTTTTATTGACAATCGGAAATCAGCGTGATATAATGCAAAAAGAAACATTTTCATGTGCAGAAAGGATCAACATACTATGAACGAACAGAAAACCCTTTTCAGACCACCGTATCTCGGCTGCGCATATTATCCCGAGGACTGGGATGAAAGCGAGATCCCTTATGACATTTCTATGATGAAAAAAGCGGGTATCAACTGTGCCCGCATTGCAGAATTTGCATGGCACAAAATGGAGCCTGCACCCGGGAAATTTGAATTCGGCTGGCTTCATCATGTGGTAAATCAGCTGGGTGAAAACGGCATTGCCGTGGTTCTCGGTACTCCCAGTGCAACCCCGCCCCGCTGGCTGTCAAAGATTTATCCCGATGTGATGCAGGTCAATGCAAACGGCATCCCGATGTCCCACGGCGGCAGACGGCACTGCTGTTCCAACAATCCCCACTATGTGGAATACAGCCTGCGCATTGCAGAAGCAATGGCAAAAGAGTTTGCCGACGATCCCTATGTCATCGGCTGGCAGATCGACAACGAAATTTACTCCTTCGACGGCTGCTTCTGTCCCGAATGCTGCGGCAGATTTGCAGAATACCTACGTGAGAAATACGGCGATATCGAGACGCTGAACGCCCGCTGGAATCTGAATCTGTTCAGTCAGGCCTATGACTGTTTTGAGGATGTGGCACAGCCGAAGAACGCATGGCATAATCCCCATCTGCAGTTGGACTGGAAGACCTTCCAGAACGACAGCCATATTCATTTTGTCCACAAGCAGGCCGAAGTGCTTCACCGTTATGTCAAGGTTCCCGTCGGCACGGACACCATGCCCTTCAACGGTATGGATTACGGCAAGCTGAACGAAAAGCTGGACGTCATCCAGTTCAATCATTACAACGATCCGCAGAATCACAGCAATGTTGTCCTCTGGTTTGACTATCTGCGCACCATTCTGCCCCATCCCTTCTGGAACACGGAGACCCAGACCTGCTGGAACGGTTCTGTTGCCATCGGTCAGAGCATCAAGCCCGAAGGTTTCTGCCGTGTCAATTCCTTCATGCCCCTCGCCCTCGGCGCTGAGGCAAATATGTACTGGATCTGGCGTACCCACTGGGCAGGACATGAGCTGACACACGGCTCCGTCCTTGACGCATCCGGCCGTCCCATGCACATTTTCGGAGAGGTTCAGGATACCGCCGAAATGATAAAAAAGTCTGCTGAATTTATCAACGGCACCCGAGTGAAGACCCGTGTTGCCTTCCATTATGATTCGATCAACTGGAACATGATGCTGACCCAGCCTGTGGTAGGCGGGATGAACAACGACCGCATCAATGAGTTCTACAGGCCCCTCCTTGACAGCGGTCTGCGTCCCGATGTCATCTTCTCCGAAAAGGATGTATCCGGCTATGACCTGATCTTCTCTCCGCTCATGATGACCATGGAAAAGGGCGGGCTTTCCGATGCCATGAAGAAATGGGTAAAAGACGGTGGTACCTGGGTCGTCGGACCGATGACCGATATCCGCAACATTGACGGTGCGCGCTATCAGCACAAGCCCTTCGGTATGCTGGAAGAGCTGACCGGAGCAAAGTGGCTCTACGGCATCCCGGATGCCATCGGTGCTGTGAAGACCGCATGGACAGACGGCGATGATTTCCGCGGCAATCTGTGGTACGACATTTTCGAGCCGGGCAGCGGAGCAGCGCTTGTCACCGTCAAAGAAGGCCACAGCGCGATCAACGGCAAAGCCTGTGTCCTTGACTGCACGGTCGGCAAGGGTCATGTGATCATTCTCGGCACGGTGCCCTCTCATGACGATCTCATGAAGATCATCTCCCGTGCCTGCGCCTATGCAAAGGTTCCCTGCGGTACGACCGAGGGCGCAGTTCTGGCATCTCCCCGTGTGGGTGAAGCCGGAGAAGGCGTCATCGTCATGGAATACTCCGGTTCAAACCCCGGTGTCTATCACTTTGAGGGAACAATGACCGATATCCTCACCGGAAAGTCCTACACAGACAAAGCGGAGCTCGCTCCTTACGAAATCCTTGTTCTGAAAAAATAAAATTTTTCCGTTTTTCCCTGACAGAAAGGAGTTTTTATGAGTACCGAACGCGTCGGACGTCTGCGGGAAAAAGCTCTCGCCCCCGGCATCTGCTGCCAGGAATTCTATCTGCATTTCTATCGTTTCCTCGATGAAAATAATCTCATGATTACCGATAGGACCTACGGTCAGGCCTTCCGTTATGCCTGCGAGCATATCACCCCTGTGATCGGTGAGGAAGAGCTGATCGTCGGACGTGTCGTTTCCTGTCTCTCTGAGGCCGACAGAGCGGCATGGGAGGGACGTTTTGCCGAAATCGGCGCAAAGCAGTCCTCCCTTGCAGGACCCGGTCAGGATTCCCACATGGCAATCGACTATCCCATGCTTCTGCAGTTGGGAATTTCCGGTCTTCTCAAACGCATTGCAGACTATGAAGCGTGCTGTACAGATGAGAGGAAACGGGACTACTATGCCTGCTGCCGTGACTGTCTGACGGGCGTTACAGCGCTCTCTGACCGTTATGCCTCCCTTGCCCGCGCTTTGGCGGAAAGCGTACCGGAGCCCCGCCGATCGGAGCTTCTGCACATTGCAGACGTCTGCGAAAAGGTCCCCTCTCATCCGGCGGAGCACTTTGACGAAGCGGTGCAGGCGGTGCATTTCATCACCCATGTGCTCTCGTTCAATCCCTTCCGCGTCTGGGCTGCACAGCAGTTTCAGCTGGGACATCCCGACCGTTATCTTTATGAATACTATCAAAAAGACAAAGCGGCAGGGCTTCTCACCGATGATGCGGCGCAGGAGCTTCTTGATTGTCTTGCCATCCAGATCAACCACCGGGTCCCGAGCGGTCTTTCCAGCGGCTACATGCTGGGCGGTCACACAGCAGACGGGGCAACTATTGCAAATGAACTGACGGACATGGGGCTGCAGGTCATTGATGACGTACATCTCGTTTATCCCTCGGTCGGACTTTGCTGTACCAAAGATTATCCCGAAGCGCTGCTGCGCAAGAGCTGTGAAATTCTCTCCCACGGTCGTTCCCATCCGGCGATCTTCAATGATGAGATCATCACGGAAGGTCTTATCTCCTACGGTCTTTCCCCGGAGGCGGCCTGTGAGTACATCCACTCCACCTGCGTGGAGATCACGCCGGTAGGACGTTCCAATGTCTGGGTCGCATCTCCCTATACCAATCTGCCGGGGCTGCTGCTCACTCTCCTTGACCGGGAATATGACAGCTTTGAAGCGCTCGTGGAAGCATACAAAGCAGCCCTTGGCGAGCGCATCCGGGCAAATTTTGAAGATCAGAATCAGGGACGCGCGCACCGTGCGGCACATTCCATCAACCCGCTGCTTTCCTGTTTTGTTCATGACTGTCTGGAAACAGGCACGGATATCGAACGCGGCGGTGCTGTCTGCAACTGGATCATGCCCAGCTTCGTGGGTATGGCCAATCTGGTGGATTCCCTCTATGCGATCAAAATCCTGTGTTTTGACGAAAAGTCTCTTTCCATCCCTGACTACAAGGAAATACTTGCAAAGAATTTTGAAGGACATGAGGCTCTGCGGATGCGTGTCCTTGAAACCATTCCGAAGTACGGTAACAATCTGGACGAGGTCGATCTGCTGTTCGACGATTTCTCCCGTTTTATTTCCAAAGAGTGCAGAAACTATACGCCACACTTCCAGGGTGCCAGGCTGATTCCCAGTGTCTTCTGCTGGATCATGCACGAGCAGTTCGGCAGTCAGACCGGCGCAACGCCCGATGGACGGCTGGCCTGTTTCCCCCTCGGCGACGGTTCCGGTCCTGCCCAGGGGAGGGAAAAGAGCGGTCCCACCGCGTCCATCCTGTCGGCAACCAAATGGTCCCACAAGGAGTTCATCGGCGGTGTCGCCGTCAATATGAAATTCAGCAAAAAGCTGTTTTCGGAGCAATCCATTGACCGTGTGATCGCCGTCATCCGTACTTATCTTCTGCGGGGCGGATTTGAGCTGCAGATCAACGTCGTTGACCGTGAAACGCTGCTGGATGCAAGAGAGCATCCGGAAAATCACGGTGATCTTGTGGTCCGCATCGGCGGCTACAGCGACTACTTTGTCCGCCTCTCCGGACGGATGCAGGAAGAACTGCTGGAGAGAACGGAACACGAAATCTGAATACCTTCCAAACGGAACGCCGTCAGTACCGGCTGCATGGTACTGACGGCGTAATTTTTATGTTTATTCGATGGTCATATCGAGCTTGAACCGCATGATCTTGCGCAGGGTGTTTTTCGGGAATTCCTCTTTGCGCAGTTTCAGAACAGTGATTTTCTTATAGGGGACAGCGGTCTTGTTATAGTCGTTTATGAAAGTTTTCAGATACTCGCGGACATCGGTGATGTTGTTCTTTTCCAGATAGTCATTATCCGGGAAGACCTCGGCGACAATAGCGTTATGCTCTATGCCCCGCTTGCTCTTGCCCGCATACACGACGATTTCCAGTATGCCGGGAGCTGCAATCAGCTCGTTTTCAATCTCCTCGGGGTAGACGTTTTTGCCGTTGGAGAGAATGATGAGGTTCTTCTTGCGTCCGGTGATGGAAAGGATACCGTCCTTTGTCAGCATGCCATAGTCGCCGGTACGGAAATAGCCCTCTTCATCAAAGGCGTCGGCGGTTGCCTCGGGATCACCGTAATAGCCAAGCATAACGTTGGGACCCTTGACAAGGATTTCGCCCTCACCCTCTTCGTTGGGTTCGTCGATTTTGACGGTATCAATGTCGATGACATTGCCGACACTGCCTTCCACGATATGGCGGGAATGGTTGACCGCGATCAGCGGTGCGCACTCGGTGATACCGTAGCCGTTCAATGTGGAAATACCAATGGAATCGAAGAACTCAAGAATTTCACTGTTGATGGGTGCGCCGCCGGAGATGACCATGCGGAGCTCT
>JAKSPR010000090.1 GCA_024404655.1 Clostridia bacterium
TCCTTCCGATATCGCAAATACCATTGAGGACGGCGTGAAAGTCGCCGAAGAGATCGGTTATCCGGTCGTCCTCCGTCCCGCCTTTACCCTCGGCGGCACCGGCGGTGGTTTTGCGGACAACGAAGAAGAGCTGCGGGAGATCATGAAAAACGCGCTCAAGCTCTCCCCGGTCCATCAGGTCCTTGTCGAAAAGAGTATCCGCGGCTACAAAGAAATCGAATACGAAGTTATCCGCGATAAGAACGACACCGCCATTGCGGTCTGTAATATGGAAAACCTCGACCCCGTCGGTATCCACACCGGTGACTCCGTGGTCGTCTGCCCCAGCCAGACCCTGACGAACAAGGAGTATCACCTGCTCCGCGACAGTGCGCTGCGCATCATCCGCGCGCTGAAGATCGAGGGCGGCTGCAACGTCCAGTTTGCGCTGGATCCCCAGTCCTTCCGCTATTACGTCATCGAGGTCAACCCCCGCGTTTCCCGTTCCTCCGCTCTTGCATCCAAGGCCAGCGGTTATCCCATCGCCCGCGTTTCCGCAAAGATCGCTGTCGGCATGACGCTGGATGAGATCCGCATCGCCAATACTCCGGCATCCTTTGAACCGACCCTTGACTATGTCGTCACCAAGATGCCCCGTTTTCCCTTCGATAAATTTGCCGACGCAAACAACCGTCTGTCTACCCAGATGAAGGCAACCGGCGAGGTCATGAGCATTGGCCGCACGCTGGAAGAAAGCCTTCTGAAAGCGGTCCGGTCTCTGGAATGCGGCGTGCATCACCTGCACATGAAGAAATTCGACAACCGCTCCACTGCCGAGCTGCTCTCCTATATCAAGGACGGCACCGACGACAGATTGTTTGCCCTTGCCGAGCTTCTGCGCCGGAACATTGATATGGATATCCTCTGCTCCATCACCGGCATTGACTTCTTCTTCATGGACAAGCTGAAAAACATCGTTGAGATCGAAGCGCAGCTCAAGGAAAACGTCGGCGACATCGAAGCGCTCCGCAGCGCAAAGAAGTACGGCTTCTGTGACCGCGCCATCGGTGAATTCTGGGGCATGACGGAGCTGGAGATCAATGCGCTCCGCAAGGCTAACGGCATCATCCCGGTCTATAAGATGATCGATACCTGCGCAAGCGAGTTTGATTCCTATATCCCCTACTTCTACTCCACCTACGCCGAGGAAAACGAATCCGTCATCACGGATAAGAAAAAGATCGTCGTGCTGGGTGCAGGCCCCATCCGTATCGGACAGGGCGTGGAATTCGACTATTCCACCGTTCACGCCGTCATGACCATCAAGGCCCATGGCTGTGAGGCGATCATCATCAACAATAACCCGGAGACCGTCTCCACCGACTATACCTGTTCCGATAAACTTTATTTTGAGCCTCTGACCCCGGAAGATGTCATGAACATCATCGACATCGAAAAGCCCTGGGGCGTCATCGCCTCCCTCGGTGGTCAGACTGCCATCAATCTGGCAGAGCCGCTGGCAGCAAGAGGCGTGCGCATCATCGGCACCGACAAGGACGCCATCGAGCGCGCAGAGAACCGCGACGCCTTTGAAAAGGTCCTGACCGCTCTTGATATCCCGCAGCCGCGGGGCGAAGCTGTCACAAAGCTGGAAGACGGTGTGAGAGCCGCATCCGAGATCGGTTATCCCGTGCTTGTGCGCCCGTCCTTTGTCCTTGGCGGACGTGCAATGCAGATTGTCGCAAATGAAGAACAGCTCCGCCACTATCTGCGCACCGCCGTAGAGATCGACGAAGACAAGCCCGTTCTTGTCGATAAATATATCATCGGCCGCGAGGTCGAGGTCGACGCTGTCTGCGACGGTAAGGACGTTTTCGTCCCCGGCATCATGGAACTGGTCGAGCGTACCGGCGTTCACTCCGGCGACTCCATCAGCGTTTATCCGCCCTTCACCTTGAATGATACCGTCAAGGCGACCATTCTTGACTATACCAAGCGTCTCGGCCTTGCCATCGGCATTGTGGGTCTTTACAATATCCAGTTCATCGTTGACCCGGACAACAACGTCTATATCATTGAGGTCAATCCGAGATCTTCGAGAACGGTCCCGTTCCTTTCCAAATCTACCGGCTGCAATCTGGCAGATATCGGTACCCTTGCCATCCTCGGTGTGTCGCTGAAAGAGCAGGGCTACGATATGCTGTATCCCGAAAAAGCACCGGAGAAGTGGTATGTCAAAGTTCCTGCCTTCTCCTTCTCCAAGCTGCGCGGCATGGACGTCTATCTCTCCCCGGAGATGAAATCCACAGGTGAGGCCATCGGCTACGACCGCAAGATGACCCGCGCACTTTATAAAGCGCTGCAGGCATCCGGCATGCAGGTCTTCAACTACGGCACCATTCTCGTCACCCTTGCCGACCGCGATAAGGAAGAAGCGCTTCCGCTCATCCGTCGGTTCTATAACCTCGGCTTCAATATCGAGGCCACCCACGGCACCGCAATGTATCTGAAAAACCACGGCATCCGCACCCGTATCAAGAAAAAGCTGAGCGAAGGCAGCGAGGAGATCCTCGATTCCATCCGCGGCGGCTACGTCACCTACGTTCTCAATTCCCGCGACCCCGGCAGCGCAGGATCCACGCTCTCCGACGGCAATGAGATCCGCCGCTGCGCCGTTGAAAACGGCGTCACCATCTTCACCGCCCTCGATACCGTCAGGGTCCTCCTTGACGTCCTCGAGGAGATCACCATGGAGGTCTCGTCAATCTGATGAAAGAGACAGTATTTACGGTCACGGAAAATATCGCCCTCACAAAGGATGTTTTCCGTATGAAGCTCTCCGGCTGCACCGATGATATCACCGCACCCGGTCAGTTTGTCAACATCCGCCTGGACGGCTTCTATCTCCGCCGTCCCATCTCCGTCTGCGACCGCACCGCAGGCGAGCTCACCCTCATTTACAAGGTCGTCGGCCATGGTACCGAGGCAATGGCAAAGATGCCCACCGGTACTGCCCTTGATATCCTCACGGGTCTCGGCAACGGCTACAAAACGGAAAAATCCGGCGATCGTCCGCTGCTCATCGGCGGCGGTGTCGGCGTCCCGCCCCTGTATCTGCTGGCAAAAGAGCTGACGGCACAGGGAAAAGCGGTCACCGTGATCCTCGGCTTCCGCACTTCTGCCGATGCCTTCTACGCAAAGGAATTTGAAGCGCTGGGCGCAAAGGTCCTCGTTGCCACCGAGGACGGTTCCGTCGGGACCAAGGGCTTTGTCACCGACTGCATTCCCGCGGTCGGAGACTATACCTACAGTTACTGCTGCGGTCCCGAACCCATGCTGAAAGCGGTCTATAAGAATACCAAGACCTCCGGTCAGTATTCCTTTGAGGAGCGCATGGGCTGCGGCTTCGGTGCCTGCATGGGCTGCTCCTGCAAGACCCTTTACGGCAACAAACGCATCTGCAAGGACGGTCCCGTCCTTGAAAAGGAGGAAATCGTATGGGAGAAGTAAATACTGCCGTGACCCTCTGCGGCATTCCGCTTGACAACCCCCTCATCCCCGCCAGCGGTACTTTCGGCTACGGCTATGAATTTGCGGAGCTTTACGATATCAACATGCTCGGCACGTTCTCCTTCAAGGGAACCACAAGAGAACCCCGCTTCGGCAATCCTACCCCCCGCATCGCAGAATGTCCCTCCGGCATGCTCAATGCCGTGGGTCTGCAGAATCCCGGCGTTGACGCGGTCATCGGACACGAACTGCCGGAACTGAAAAAAGTCTTCCATAAGCCGGTCATGGCAAACGTCTCCGGCTTTTCACTGGATGAATACACCGAAGTCTCCGCACGTCTTGATAAGGAAGAGCAGGTGGGCTGGATCGAGCTCAACATCAGCTGTCCCAACGTCCATGGCGGCGGTATGGCCTTCGGTACCTCTGCCGCATCCGCAGAGACCGTCACAAAGGCGGTCCGCGCTGTGGTGAAGAAACCCCTGATCGTCAAGCTGTCCCCCAATGTTACCGACATTGGGGAGATCGCCCGTGCTGTGGAAGCAGCCGGAGCAGACGGCGTGAGCCTGATCAACACCCTCATGGGCATGCGCATCGATCTGCGCAGAAAGCGCCCCATTCTTGCCAACGTGACCGGCGGCTATTCCGGTGCGGCTGTTTTCCCGGTCGCCCTGCGGATGGTCTATCAGGTCTCAAAGGCTGTGAAGATCCCCGTCGTCGGCATGGGCGGTGTCTCAAATGCCGAGGACGTGATCGAAATGATGCTCGCCGGTGCCACCGCCGTCGAGATCGGCGCAGAGAACCTGCGCAACCCCTATGCGTGCCGCGATATTATCGCCGCACTCCCCGCGACCATGGAAAAATACGGAATCAAATCACTTTCTGAAATTATTGGAGGAGCACACTGATGGGAAAAGACGTTATCATTGCCTGTGACTTCGCATCTGCACAGGACACCTTTGCATTCCTTGACAAGTTCAAGGAGGAAAAGCCTTTTGTCAAGATCGGCATGGAGCTGTTCTATGCGGAAGGCCCGTCCATCGTCCGTGAGATCAAGGCCCGCGGCCACAAGATCTTTCTGGATCTGAAACTGCACGATATCCCCAACACCGTCAAAAAGTCCATGCACGTCCTCTCCGGACTGGATGTTGACATGACCAACCTTCATGCAGCTGGCACCAAGGCTATGATGGAAGCAGCTCTTGAGGGCCTCACCAGACCCGACGGCACAAGACCGATCCTGATCGCCGTCACCCAGCTGACCTCCACCGATGAGGAACGCATGCAGAAGGAACTGCTCATCAACGCCACCGTCGCAGATACCGTTCTGCACTATGCAAAGAACGCAGCAGACGCAGGTCTTGACGGCGTTGTCTGCTCTCCCCTGGAGGCAGGCGTTGTCCACGAGCGCTGCGGCAAGAACTTTGTCACCGTGACCCCCGGTGTCCGCTTTGCAGGCGGCGACGTGGGTGACCAGAAGCGCGTCACTACCCCCGAAATGGCAAAGGAGATCGGCTCCGACTATATCGTCGTGGGCAGACCCATCACCGCAGCCGAAGATCCGGTTGCCGCTTACCGCAAGTGCGTTGCCGCATTTGTTGACTGATTTTTCGATAATTCAAAAGATGAAAGGATATACTATCATGACTGTTATGGAACGTAAAAACCTGATTGCAAACGACCTCTTGTCCATCAAGGCGGTTTTCTTCCGCCCCGATGAGCCCTTTACCTGGGCATCTGGCATCCACAGCCCCGTTTACTGCGACAACCGCCTCACCCTGTCCGACGTGAAGGTCCGCACCGATGTTGAGACCGCACTTGCCGAGACTGTCAAGGAAAACTATCCCGAATGTGAAGTTCTCATGGGTACCAGCACCGCAGGTATCGCCCATGCAGCCATCACCGGCCATCTGCTCGGCCTTCCCATGGGCTATGTCCGCTCCGGCGCAAAGGACCACGGCAGAAAGAACCAGATCGAGGGTAAATTGCTCCCCGGTCAGAAGGTCGTTGTTGTGGAGGACCTGATCTCCACCGGCGGTTCCGTTCTCGAAGTTGTTGACATTCTCCGTGAGGCAGGCGCAGAAGTCCTCGGTATCGTCTCTATCTTCACCTATGGCATGAAGAAGGGTCTTGTCCGTCTGGAAGAAGCAAATGTCAAGAACATCTCCCTCACCGACTTTGACACCATCGCAGAGGTTGCAGCCGATTCCGGCTATATCGCAAAGGAAGATGTCGCAAGACTGATCGCCTTCCGCAACAATCCCTCCGATGAGAGCTGGATGAACAAGAACGCATAATTTTCCCCCAAGGAACAAAAAGGAGAAGACTTGATGAAAACAAAAGGTCTGATCGATATTGCAGAACTGACGGCCGATGAGCTTGACGACCTGATGACGGTTGCCGAAGACATCATCGCCAACCCCGCAGACTATGCGGAGGCCTGCCATGGCAAGAAGATCGCAACACTGTTCTATGAACCCTCCACCAGAACCAGACTGAGCTTTGAGTCCGCTATGCTGGAACTGGGCGGCAGCGTGCTCGGTTTTTCCTCCGCTTCCAGCGCATCGGTCTCCAAGGGCGAAAGCGTCGCCGATACCGCGCGCACGGTAGAGTGTTTTGCCGACGTCATTGCCATGCGTCATCCCAAGGAGGGCGCACCTCTGGTGGCCCAGATGCACGTGAATATCCCCGTCATCAACGCCGGTGACGGCGGTCACAACCATCCCACCCAGACCCTTGCTGATCTTCTGACGATCAAGCGGGAACTGGGCAGACTGGATAATCTTGTCATCGGCTGCTGCGGCGACCTGAAATTCGGCCGCACGGTGCATTCCCTCGTCACAGCCATGAGCCGTTATCCCGGCGTCCGCTTCATCTTCATCTCTCCGGATGAGCTCCGCGTGCCGGAGCATGTCCGTACCGAGGTGCTGGACAGAAACGGCATTCCCTATGAAGAGACCACGTCTCTGGAAGAGGCTATGTCCAAACTGGATGTGCTTTACATGACCCGTGTGCAGAAGGAGCGCTTCTTCAACGAAGCCGACTACCTGCGTCTGAAGGATTCCTACATCCTTACTCCTGACAAGCTGAAAACCGCAAAGCCGGAGATGCGTGTGCTCCATCCGCTGCCCAGAGTCAACGAGATCTCCGTTGACGTGGACGAAGATCCGCGTGCCGCATACTTCCGTCAGGTCAAGAACGGTAAGTTCATGCGCATGGCGCTGATCCTCAAGGTGCTCGGGATTTCTGTCAAAGGAGGAAACGTGAAATGATCATTGGAAGTCTTGTTGACGGTATCGTCATCGACCATATCCCCGCAGGACGCGGCATGGAGCTTTACAAGTATCTGCGTCTGGACGAACTGGACTGCGAGGTCGCGATCATCAAGAACGCTGCTTCCTCCAAGCTCGGCAAGAAGGATATCATCAAGATCGGCGCGCCGATGGACTTGAATTTTGAAATTCTCGGCTTCATCGACCCCCGCATCACGGTGGATATCATCGAAGGCGGCAAGCGTGCAAGAAAGTTCCATCCTGCGCTGCCGGAGACCATCATCGGCATTCTGCACTGCAAGAATCCCCGCTGCATCACCTCCGTGGAACAGGAACTCCCTCAGGTGTTCCGTCTGACGGACAAAGAGCATGTGGTCTACCGCTGCATGTACTGCGACAATAAAGCAAAAAATTGAAATATAGATAGTTTTTCGCTCTGCCGGAAATTTCCGGCAGAGCGTTTTTCTTTTGCATAAAATGACGAATCACGGGCATCATGAGCTTGAATGAAAAAGACGCGAAAGGATGAAAAACCATGAATCTTGATGCCCGGACCTATCAGATGTACGCAAAATCCCGTTCAAAGAAATCACCTGTTTTTGTTGACTGCCTGTGTGCGTTTCTTGCAGGCGGGGTGATCTGCTGTATCGCAGAATGTTTTTACCGGGTCTATCTGCACCTGCACATCCCGGAAAACAATGTGAGGATACTGGTACCCGTCACCATGATCGTGACAGCAGCGCTTCTCACGGGAATCGGCGTTTTTGATAAAATCGCAAAGCGTGCAGGGGCGGGAACGCTGGTACCCATCACGGGATTTGCCAATGCCGTGGTTTCCCCCGCCATTGACAGCCGGGCGGAGGGCTTCATCCTCGGCGTCGGGGCGCGGATGTTTGTGATCGCGGGTCCGGTCATCGTCTACGGGACACTTGCTTCGGTTGTCTGGGGCGTCATCTATTATTTTCTTCACAAGGGAGGGATTATGTGATGCAGAAGTCGCTGATACGTATACCTAATCCCCCGCACATTCTGTCCTCGGCAGCGGTTGTCGGTCAAAAGGAAGCCGAGGGACCGCTCGGCGCGGCCTTTGATCTCCATTCCGCCGACGATCGTTTCGGCATGGACACCTGGGAAAAGGCGGAATCCGAGATGCAGCGTATTGCCTTCGGCGTGATGCTGAAAAAAGCGGGACTGCGTGAAGAAAACGTGGATGCGATTTTCGCCGGAGACCTGCTCAATCAGTGTACCGGGTCATCCTTCGGACTGCTTGACTACAGGATTCCTTATTTCGGGTTGTACGGAGCCTGCTCCACCATGGCGGAGAGCATGACGCTGGCAGCGCTGACTGTGGGATACGGAATTTTCGGGGTAACCGCCGCAGTCTGTTCCTCTCATTTCTGCTCGGCAGAGCGGCAGTTCCGGTTTCCGATTGAGTACGGCGGACAGCGGCCCCCGACTGCCCAGTGGACTGTGACGGGAGCAGGTGCGGCGCTCCTTTCGGCAGAGGGGGTGGGACCGTACGTGACAGAGGTACTGCCGGGCATCAGCGTGGAAAAGGGAATATCTGACGCCAACAATATGGGGGCGGCAATGGCTCCGGCGGCGGTGGACACGCTGACGCGGTATTTTGCAGCGTCGGGCAGAAAGCCGGATGATTTTGATGCGATCCTCACCGGGGATCTCGGTGCCGAGGGACACGGGATCACGCTGGACCTCATGCGGACAAACGGATATGATCTCAGCCGGGTTTATCAGGACTGCGGACTGATGATCTATTCCTCCTCCGCACAGGATGTTCACGCGGGCGGTTCCGGCTGCGGATGCTCCGGCTCCGTCATCTGCGGGCCCGTGATGAAGCGGCTCCGAAGCGGGGAATGGCGGGATATTCTGTTTATCGGAACCGGTGCGCTCATGAGCCCGGGCAGCGTCCGGCAGGGACTTCCCATTGCGGGAATCGCCCATCTTGTGCGGATCACAGCCGATCCGGCGGAACAGAAAACGGGAGAGGGGGAAACGGTATGAAGGGGCTGATTCTTGATTTTGTCTTTGTCTTTGCTGTCGGCGGCGGTCTGTGCGTCATCGCCCAGCTGCTCATCGACTATACCAAAATGACCCCGGCAAGGATTCTTGTGACCTATGTGGTGACTGGCGTTGTCCTGACAGCCATCGGTCTTTACGAGCCTTTGGTTTCTCTTGCCGGGTGCGGCGCTACGACCCCGCTGACGGGATTTGGCTACGCCCTTGCCCGCGGTGCGGAGAGTGCGGTCAGAGAACGTGGCCTTGTCGGCGCTCTGACGGGAGGCCTGACCGGAACAGCCGGAGGAATCACCGCCGCAGTGACCTGCGGTTTTCTGGCAGCGCTCACGTTCAGGGGGAAGCCGAAGACGTAGAAAGAAAAGCAGCGGGTTCTTATGACATTTTACTAAACAACCATTGGAATTGTGAAAATTCAATAAATATAGAGATCAGATGCCGGGAAGATGGGCATCTGATTCTGCTTTTTGCAAAAATTATCCATTGCAAAAAATGGCGGATTTTATTGACAAACACACCTGACTGGTGATATAATATATTTTGAAATAGTGTTTTCGTGGTATGCTGGTCCCACTGCTGGGACGATGACAGATAAAACATCTTGAAAGGCGGGAAATGCCGCCTGCCGGGAGTTCTTATGTGCAGAAAGGATTTGGTTGTGTCAATGAAGTATCCGTCAATGAAGAGAATGCTTGCCGCAGTTATGGCATCCGCCATGATGCTGGGTTCTGTTTCTCTGCCTGTATTTGCAGAGGAAGAACCGGAGAAAACTCCCATTGCACTTGATTGGACTGTGGCTGAAGACGGCGATTTTTCAGTTTTCATGCCGATGCGGGAATATACGGAACCAGTTGAAGAAGCGCCCTATGCTGATAACGAAATGGTCCGCGTTTCCATTTTCCTCGAACAGAAATCAACCATTGAAGCTGGGTTCTCTACCATG
>JAKSPR010000091.1 GCA_024404655.1 Clostridia bacterium
TCAAGCTCACCTTCCGGCGCATAGCCGCAGCTGACGCCGAGGGCATACACGCGGCAGGCGCTCCCGCCCTCTACGTCGTGGATACGGTCTCCGACCATGAGGACGTCCCGGCGGTCGCCTGCGTAGCCGAGGCGGGCAAGGGTTTCCTCAATGACCTCCGCTTTTTTGGTTCTCCTGCCGTCCATTTCGCTGCCGCAGATCACGGTGAAATATTCCGAAAGGCCGAATTTTTCGAGAATGCGGCGGCAGAATTCCTCGGGCTTGGAGTAAGCTACGCACAGAATCTTTCCGGCATTTTTCAAAGTTTCCAGCATGGCGGGGACGCCGTCGATGACGCGGTTTTCAAAAATACCCGTGCCGCGGTAGCGCTTGCGGTACCATTCCACAGCCTCCACGGCGGTCTCTCTGTCAAAACCGGCATAGGCCATGAACTGTTCCGTCAGCGGCGGACCGATGAACTCTGTCAGATTTTTCGGGTCGGCTTCGATGCCGAAATGGGCAAGGGCAAAGGCAACGCATTTCGTGATTCCCTCCTCGGGATCGGTCAGCGTGCCGTCAAGATCGAAAAGGATGTACTGATACATGATGTCCTCCGGTTTTCCTGTACTATGGTCTCTATTTATCTTTTTTATAAGGGATTTTGCGCAAATTTTCAAGTATCCTTGCGCTTTTGTCACAGAACCGTCACATTGCTGGTATACAATATAGAAAATGGTTCGGTGCGCCCTTTTTGCGTATGACAAAAGAAGGGCTGCCGACGCAAATATGAGTACCACAGGGAGGACTTATTTTGATCGAAGTAAAAAATCTGACCAAACGGTATGGCGACAACCTCGCGGTCAATGACCTCAGCTTCACCGTGGAAAAGGGCAAGATCTACGGATTCTTAGGCCCCAACGGTGCGGGCAAATCCACAACCATGAATATCATCACCGGTTGTCTTGCCGCTACCTCCGGCACGGTGTTGATCAACGGACACGATATCTTTGAAGAGCCTGTTGAAGCCAAGAAGTGCATCGGCTATCTGCCCGAGCTTCCGCCGCTGTACACCGATATGACCCCGCGCGAATATCTGACCTTCGTCGCACAGGCCAAGGGCATTGCCCGCGACCAACGCCAGTATCAGATCAACTACGCCATGGAGCGCACCCAGATCACCCACATGCAGGACCGTCTGATCAAGAACCTGTCCAAAGGTTACAGACAGCGTGTCGGCATCGCACAGGCCATGCTGGGCTCCCCCGAGATCATCATCCTCGACGAACCGACCGTCGGCCTTGACCCTCTGCAGATCATCGAGATCCGCGACCTCATCCGCAGTCTGGCGGAAGACCACACGGTCATCCTTTCCAGCCATATTCTGAGTGAGGTTTCCGCCGTCTGCAACTACGTCATGATCATCGCCCACGGCAGAATGATCGCCTCCGATACCATTGAGAACCTTTCCAAGTATCTGGTTGGCTCCAACATCCTGCACATGACCGTGCGCGGCGACCTCGGACGCATCCGCATGGCGATCAATTCCCTTGCCGAGAACGCAAAGACCATCCGCTATGAGGAAAATCCCGAAGAAAAGGCCGACACCTACAACATCGACATCGAGACGGACCGCGAAACCGACCTGCGTGAAGAAGCCTTCCGCACCTTCGTCGACGAAAACTGCGTGATCCTCAAAATGCAGACAGAAGCCATCGGTCTTGAGGACGTGTTCTTGAAGCTGACCACCGAGGAAGCGGAAGAATACGCCGTGGAACAGGAAAACGCTGCCATCGAAGAAAAAGAGAACGCCTTTGCGGCTGAAAAGCTCGACGATGACGACGAGGCGGCTCCTGCTCCCGCTCCCCAGCCCGCCCCCGCGGACAGCGACGATGACGACTATAAGCCGATGTTCTCCTGAAAGGACGGATTCACAGTATCATGTATGCAATTTATAAAAAAGAACTGAAAAACTACTTCATCAGCATGTACGGCTACATCTTCATCGCGTTCATGCTGGTCGTTGCCGGTGTGTTCACCACCATCATCAATCTGATGTCCGGCTACCCGTCCTTTGAAAACGTGCTGGGCAACATCACCATGGTATTCCTTCTGATCATCCCGATTCTGACGATGCGCTCCATCGCAGAGGAACGGCACGCAAAGACGGATCAGCTGCTCTACTCCCTGCCCGTCAGCGTCACACAGGTCGTTGTGGCAAAGTATCTTGCCATGTTCACGGTTCTGCTGATCCCCTGCGCGATCATGGGTCTTTACCCGCTGATCCTCTCCATCTTCGGCACGGTTCATTTCGGCACGGCCTATGCTTCTCTGCTGGGCTTCCTTCTGCTGGGCGGCACGCTGCTCTCCATCGGTCTTTTCATGAGTTCCCTCACGGAAAGCCAGGTCATCGCGGCAGTTACCTCCTTCGGCGTGATTTTCGCCATGTACCTGATGAACGCGCTGGCATCCCTGATTCCCGGCGGCGCTATGGCCTCCCTCATTGCGTTCGCCATCGTCGCTGCGGTCTTCGCCTTTGCGGTCTATTCTCTCACGAAGAACTCCACTGTGGCAGGCATCACCCTGGCAGTCGGCATCTTCCTTCTGGCCGCCATCTACTTCATCAATTCCAATCTGTTTGCCGGTCTGTTCTCCAAAGTCCTCAACTGGCTGTCCGTCTTTGAGCGGTTCAACACCTTCACCTCCGGCCTGTTTGATCTGACCAGCATCGTCTACTACATTTCCCTGATCGCGTTCTTCGTCTTCTGCACTGTGCAGTCCGTCGAAAAGCGCCGTTGGGCATAACAGGGGAAAGGAGCAACGCAAATCATGAGCAACAAGACACAGAACAATCAAAAAGCCACCAAGCTCGGCTCTTACAGCGCATTCCTCACCCTGATCGTCATCGCCATTGTCGTGGTCGTCAACCTGATGGTCGGCGAGCTGCCTACGACCATTACCAAGATTGACACCTCCAGCTTAAAGCTCTACACCCTCACCGACACCTCCATTCAGATCGTCAAGAAGCTGAATGAAGACGTCACCATGTACTATATCACCCAGAACGGTACGGAAGATGCAAACATCGAGGAAATGCTGAACCGCTACGCCTCCTATTCCAGCCGCATCACCGTCCGCAAGATCGACCCCAACGCCCAGCCCGGTTTCTCCCAGAAGTATACGGATTCCTCCCTTTCCAACAACTCCGTCATCGTGGAGAGCGCGAAGCGTTCCACTGTCGTTCTTTATGAGGAAATCTACTCCACTGAGTATTCCGAGGAAGATATCTACAACTATTACTACTACGGCGTAACCCCCAAGGGTACCCAGTATTTCAACGGCGAAGGCAAGCTGACCAGCGCCATTGACTACGTCACCAGCGACGATCTGCCGAAGCTCTATGTTGTCACCGGACATGGTGAGACCTCCCTGTCCTCCACCGTCAAAGACGACGCCAAGGCCGAGAACATCCTTACCGAGGACATTTCCCTGCTGACGACCCTTGTCATCCCGGATGACGCCGGTGCGGTTCTGCTCAACGCGCCCACCGCGGATCTGACCGCAGATGAAGTCAACGTCCTGCGCATGTATATGGCAAAGGGCGGCAAGCTGATGCTGATCACCGCTTACGACAGCTGCACCAAGGCGAACATGCCGAACCTCCTGGGCCTCGCCGAGGAATATGGTCTGACCATCGAAGAAGGTCTGATGATCGAAGGCAACTCCGGTTACTATTACACCTATCCCTTCTATCTGCTGCCGCGTCTCAACGCCGAAGCTGATGTAGCGCAGAACCTGTCCTCTGCAAACATCACCACCATTCTTCCCTACACCCACGGCATCAAGAAGGTCGCGGACACCGGCAAGTATGTGGAAGCCGTTCTCACCACCTCCCAGGATTCCTACATTAAGTCCCTCGATTACCTCGGCAATCTGACGGGCGAGGAAAAGGATGCTCTGGAAAAGAAGGCCGACGACGTTTCCGGCAGCTTCTATGCCGCAGCCTACGCCGAAGACACCACAACGGGCGGCAAGCTCTTCTGGATCGGTTCTCCCATGATGCTCGATGAGAATCTTTACAGCTACAATTCCGAGCTGTTCATGTCCTCTCTGACCACCCTCTGTGAGAAGACCTCCTCCATCTCCATCCTCGGCAAAGCGCTGCAGATTCAGTCCCTTGCGGTCTCCGCAGGTTCTGCATACTTCTGGGCAGCCATCCTGATCCTGCTCCTTCCCATCGGATGTGTCGTCACCGGCTTTGTCATCTGGAACAAGAGACGTAAAAAGTAAGAAGGAAATACCGTTATGAGAAACAACAAGCGTCTGATCACCATGGTAGCCACCCTGTGTGCGCTGATCGTGCTGTTCATCGTCTATGAGGCCGCCGCATCCATGAATGCGGCCCGCCAGAGACGGGAAGCCGCCGAAGAAGCCGCAAAGAACGCCACCACGATGATCGCGGACAACGATTACAGAAAGGCCGTCGCCGTCTCCTACCAGGAGAAAGGCAAGCCGGCTGTCGCCCTGAAGACCGACAACGGCCGCTGGGCCTACGAGCCGGATATGACCTATCCCATCAACCAGACCACCGCAACCTACATGGCCTACGCCCTCGCCTCCATGGCGGCGTCCTCCACGGTCGATCCTGCGGAAGCAAATACCGCAGCCTTCGGTCTTGATGATCCCGAATGGATCTTCTCCATCACCTACGATGTGGACGGCGTTCAGACCACCCACAACTACCGTCAGGGCAACTACAACGAATTCAGCAAGTCCTATTACTTCATGGAAGACGGCAAAGACACCATCTACATGATCTTCGCCGGACTGACCGACTTCTTCAAATACTCCCTCCACGACCTCGCCGATGCGGGAACCTTCCCGATCATCACGACGGACAAGTGTGATTCCGTGAACATCGTGCTGGGCGAAGAATCCGTCACGCTGAACGGTGAGGAAATTGCTGCCTCCTTTGTGGACATGATGAACGTCCTGCAGCCCTCCTCCTTTGCCGATCACCATATCAACGCCGACACCCTTGCCAAGTACGGTCTTTCCCAGCCGTGGATGACGGTCTCCGTCAACTACAAAGAGACCATCACCGTGCAGGATGCGGAAGGCGCAAGCAGCTCTTCCACCATCGAGCAGACCCGCTCCTTCAAGCTCTCCATCGGTGATACCGTGGAAATCGACGGCGAAAAGTACACTGCGTACATCGCAGACGGCTATCTGTTCATCTTCCTCATGCCCGAGTCCGTTGCGCAGACCATTGCAACGTATGTGACGGCGGAGCAGGGATAAACAAAACACGCTGAAACAAAACAAGGATATCTGTTTTTGAGCAGATATCCTTGTTTGCTTTTTGGATTCAATGGTTTCCGTGCCTCGGAGGTCTTACGCCCGGCGGGGGGCCGCCCGGCATGTTCCCATCCGGCGGAGGAGGCGGCATCTCCTGCGTCTCCTCATCCATCAGCCCATCCTCGGCGGTGGAGATATAGCGTCTTGCCTGGGTGGAGAACAGGGTATAGTATTTGCCCTTTTTCCGCATGAGGGAGGTGTGGTCGCCTTCCTCGACGAGGCGGCCGTTTTCGAGGACGATGATCTTATTTGCGACGGTGGCACTGGACAGGCGGTGGGAGACGAACATGGTGGTCTTATCTTTGCGCAGACGGTCGAACTGGGCAAAAATCTCCTGCTCTGCGATAGCGTCAAGGGCTGCAGTGGGTTCGTCAAGGATCAGCACATCGGAATCGGAATAGAATGCTCTTGCGATGGACAGTTTCTGCCACTGACCGCCGGAAAGCTCCGTGCCGTTCTCGGAGAAAATTCTCTGCAGGGGTGTTCTGAATTTGTCCGGGAGCTTTTCAATGAATCCCGCTGCGTCGGCCTGCTCGGCGGCCTCTGCAATCTTTGCATCGTCGGCTTCCCTGCGGATATCACCGAAGGCGATATTGTCGGCAACGGAGAAGGCATAGCGTCCGAAGTCCTGGAAGATGATGCCGTACATGGCATAAAGTTCTTCCACGTTATAGGCGCGTATGTCCTCGCCGTCCAGCAGGATCCGTCCGGCGGTGGGGTCATAAAGGCGGGTCAGCAGCTTGATGAGCGTTGTTTTTCCCGCGCCGTTGAGACCCACAAGGACGCAGGTATCGCCGGGCTCCAATGTGAAGCTGACGTCGTTGATGACATCATGATCGGCTCCCGGATAGCGGAAGCAGACATGCTCGAAGACGATTTTGTGTCCGCAGTGGCGGTTCACATGGAGCGGCCCGGAAGTGGTTTCCTCTGTCTTTTCCATCAGTGCAAGCGGTACAATGGTGCGCTTTTCCTTCATGAATGCGATCAGATTGTCGATGAACAGGGTCCCCTTATAAATCGTCGCCGTGGTGGTGATGAGGGACGCGACGCCGTTTGCAATGGCATTGAGGGATCCTGTATAGAAGGAGAAATCACCGATCTGACCGTTACCGTAAATGATATTCTTTGCGATAACGATATACAGAAAGCAGTTCACGCCGGTGGAAATGAGGGTAAAGAAGATATGCCAGAAGCCCTCGGCGCAGATGAGCTTCCGAAGACCTGCGAAATACTTTCTGAATACGGTCTTGTAGCCGCCGATAAATTTATCGGACAGACCGAACAGACGGATTTCCTTGACCATATCCTTATTGACCATGAGGTCGGAGAAGTAATTCATCTGTCTTCTGTCGATGGAGCGCTTGCGCATGTAATTGAAGTTCTTACGGCGATAGATGAAATTGACAATCGCCGACGGAATGGAAACTGCAATGATGATGGGCGGTGCATAAGGGATGATCTTTGCCATGACCGCAATATAAATGACGACGGACATGATGGCGGAAATCATCGAGAACATATTATTGAGAATCTGGATAGGACGATTTCCGGCTTCCCGGTTGGCGTTTTCCAGACGCTCATAGAATTCCGGCCGGTCGAAGGAAGCGAGGTCCACTTCCTTAGCCTTACTGATGATGCGGACCTTGATGTTATTGGAAACAAGCTCCCCGGAAATGCGGTTTAAGATGTTATTGACATTCCGCACCACGCTGTTGACAATGAGGTACCCGAACTGTAAGAACAGAAACAGATAGAACCGGTCGAGGGTCTTTTCCCGGATGGCATCCGCAAGGGAATTGAGAAGATTTGCGTTGATGAGAGAAGCCACCACCGGCATCACGCCGTCATAGACGGTCATGAACAGCATGACGAAAAGGATCCATTTTCTGGTTTCCCACACGATGTGGAAAACATATCCCATTCTGCGGCAGGTGCCGCCGATGACTTTTTTCAGATAGGGCAGGACTTCGGCAAGGGATTTCGGCGTAGGGTCCTTCCATTTGTCACGGTTGGGACCTCCCATGCCGGGCGGAGGAGGAGGCATCATGGCTGTAATCTCCTTTGGGCTATTTATTTATCGTTCGGTTTCGTCTTCATATCTTGCGCGGATGCCGCCGATGAACTTCGGTCTGGTTCTCGCGCAGAGAATGTTTGCTTCGCCGATTTTATTGAGAGACAGACGGACGGGAACTGCGACGCGGCGCAGGTGCATGCCGATCAGGGTACCGCCGATGTCGATACCGGCATGGGCTTCGACCTCTTCCACGGCAACGGGGTCCTTCATGTTTTTCCAAACGGTTGTTGCAAAAGAGCCTCCGGCCTTGGGCTGTGGAACGACGCAGACGATCTCATAGCCATACTTTTCTGCGGCCTCGCGCTCCATGATGATGGCGCGGTTCAAATGCTCGCAGCACTGGGCACAGAGATAAAGACCGTTTTCTGCAAGGATGGGGGCGATGCCCTCATAGACCGCCTCTGCACAATCCATGGAGGATGCGTGGCCGATGACGCCGCCCGCGATCTCGCTGGAAGAACAGCCGACGACAAACAACTGTCCCGGCTTCATTTTTGCAGCGGCCAATAATTCTGTGACTGCCTGCTTTGTGGCAGCGGTAATGGTTTCTTTCATGATTTTTTATCCTTTCCGGCTGGGATATGCTCCGCAGCCTGTGACATTTCGTCTGATGATTTCCCTATCATTGTACCACAAATCGCGGCAAAAGGCAAGTTTTCTTGGGAAAAGCTGAAAATTTACAATGTTTTTTTCAAAAAGCAATGACAGACGCGGCAAAACGTAGTATAATAAGGATATCATCCGAAAGGAGTTCATCATCCTATGTCCGAAACCAAAAAGCGCGCCGGACTTCTGCCCGAGCATGTCTGGCTATGGCTTCTGTTCCTGATCCTTCTGAGCGCGGTCTGCACCGCAGCTTATACCGTTTTTCCCATCCGCGCCGGTGAAGCCGGAGAAAATCTCCGTGCGGTGACGCCGACAGCAATCCCCGATCTTCTGATCTGTTCCGATACGCCCTTTGTCCCGGAGGATCTTCAGAAATTCCGCACCTGCGGAACGCTTCTGGAAATCGACGGCAGAGAGACGGTCACAGCGGAACACGGTCTTGACAGCAGCGGGGAGCCTTATCTGGTCCTCTCCGCGTCATTCACCGCCGAAAACAGCCTTTTCCGTCTTTCCGAGGGCCGGATGCCCCAGAATGACAGCGAATGTGTGGTTCTCCGCACCAGTGCAGCAGGGCTCGGCAGCGTCCTTCATGTCTCCACAGACAGCGGAACAGTCCTGACCCTCACCGTCGTCGGCACGGCGGACAACGCGCTGAACACCTTTGCGCCGTATCTTGCCGATGCGGACAATCGTCTGCAGCTCATCTATACCCGTGACGCCGCCCTTTCAGGCGCAGCAGCGTTCCTTCTCACCGAAGATACCGGAGCAGCCTCCGATACGATCACAGAATACGCTTTGGGACGTGACAGCGCAGATTCTGCCGCGCTGGCGGTATTCCGTGAAGAAAAAGCGGCAGCGGACGTCCGGCGCAAAGAGGAACTTGACAATATCGTTTCCTCCTGTCAGGCACAGCTGGATGCGCTGCGGCGTACTCTTTCCGAAGAAGAAAGCGCGATTCAGGCGCAGAACGAAGCGCTTCTTGCGCTGATCGACGATCTCTCCGCCGCAAGGCAGGCGTTTTATTCCGAAATGGAGAAGCTGGAGTATCTCGCCACCAATCAGGTCGGCATGATCACGCAGCGCGACAAGGCAGAAACGGAATTCGCTGCTGCTCAGGCTGAAATTGACCGTCAGCAGGCTGCGCTTGACCGGAGTTATTCCGATTATGCTGCATTGCAGCTCCATGCAGCCGCCGCAGAAGATGCGCTCCGTGCCGCTGAAGAAGCCCGTCAGAGCTGGTCTCCCGCGGATGACAGCAATCTGTCCCAAAACGGTTGGCAGGTTCTGCGTCCC
This sequence comes from Clostridia bacterium, assembly GCA_024404655.1. Lineage (GTDB taxonomy): Bacteria > Bacillota > Clostridia > Oscillospirales > CAG-272 > RGIG3925. The sequence continues at coordinate 9,308 of JAKSPR010000091.1, forward strand.
GCCGCAGAAAACAGCGGTTATGCGCAGTATCTCGACCGTGTCGCATCGGAGCGGAACATATTCTTTCTTCCCATGCTGGTACTGATCCTTTGTTCCGCGGTTCTCTCCTTTGCCGCCGGCGCATTTGTCATCCGGCGCGCGGCCTATTCCGGCAGGGAGATCCTCTGGTTTGTCCTCTGCGCATCTGCCGCCGTTCTGATCGGTACCGTCATCGGTGCACAGATCGTCCCGCAGCTCCGTTTTGAACGTGCCTTTGCGCTTTTGTCCGAGCATATCATGCTGCCTTCAACCCTTGGGGAAATCGTGCTCCCGTCTGTCATCGCCGCGCTGACTGCTCTGCTGCCGCCGATCGTGTGCGCCCTGATCGGCAATGCAGTTTATAAGAAGCTGCGTACCTAATCCATAC
>JAKSPR010000092.1 GCA_024404655.1 Clostridia bacterium
TCTTCCCTTGCACATCGTGAAACACCAATTTTTATGAAGAACCATTTTTTGTGAACTAAAAAACAGGGAATGCGGAACATCCGCATTCCCTGTATCTTCTATCTCAGAAATTACTTGACGTTTGCTTCGAGATAAGCGACAACGTCACCGACGGTGATGAACTTTCTGTAATCTTCTTCTTCGATGGTCAGACCGTACTTGTCTTCGCAGCTGAGAACGAGATCGGCAAGCTCAAGGGAGTTGATACCAAGATCAGCGACCAGTTCAGCCTCCGGCTTGACATCGTTTTCGTCAATGTTCATCTGTTCAACAAGCAGATTCTTGAATTCTTCAAACATGTTATTATGTCCTTTCTGATTATAGATTGCGTATCTATGTAAAGATAATAATAGCTGTTTTTCCCCCGTTTGTCAACGTGTTTTGAAGAATTGTAACACGCAGTTCATATTTTATTCATTTACAGAGATTTTCAGTGCATTTTCGGAAAAACGCACAAAAAAACTTTCCGCTTTTTTCCGAAAAAGGACTATGCAGAACGGAAAAAATATGATATACTATATAGGACTAACGAAATAAGGGTCAGACACGTCTGCCTGTTATAAAGAAAGGAAATCACTACCTATGAAAATGCGTGTTATCTGCTACTCCAAGAAAAAGAAAATGGAAGGCTTCTGCGCAGCCATCGCCGAAGCACAGGGCTGCAGATGGGATAAGCTCCCGCTGGCATACCCCTGCGATAAGGAAAGACTGACCATCTTCTGCGGCTCCGTTCCGCACGAAGACCTCCGCCGTATGGTCGCTGAAATGACCAAGGAAAGAACCGCAAACGTCGCATTCTTAATCGACGGTCCGGAATCTGTAGCAAAGGAATACATTGAGGCTGCAAAGAAGGCCGGCACCAATGTCATCGACAACGTCATGTACGTCAAGTGCGGCAAGATCCCGTTCCTCGGTAAGGTCTCTGACGAAGAGGCTGCTGCTGCCAAGAAGTGGGCAGAAGACGTCATCGCTGCAATGAAGTAATTTTCCGCAACCAAGAGGAAGAACACCGGATGGTCTCCGCTCCCCGGCGGAGATCATCTGCCTGTTTTAGCCCTGGATGCAGAATTCCCAAAAGTTTTTCCCAAGAAAGGATCTAACCGATCATGAAAGCCATCATCGGCATTGATATCGGCGGCTCCACCACCAAAATCGTCGGCTTCACGGAGAACATGGAGCTGATCGAACCGATGTCCGTCCGTGCAACCGACCCCATCACCTCCGTTTACGGTGCATTCGGTAAGTTTTTATCCGTCAACGCCCTCGATCTGACCGACGTTGAGAAGGTCATGATCACCGGCGTCGGTTCCTCCTACATCAATAAGCCCTTATACGGCCTGTCCTGTTCCAATGTCACGGAATTCCAGTGCGTGGGCCGCGGCGGTATTTATCTTTCCGGCCTGACCGAGGCGATCATCGTCTCCATGGGTACCGGTACCGCCATCACCCACTGCTCCTTCCCCAACACCATGCTCCAGCCTGATGTCACATACCTCGGCGGTACAGGTGTCGGCGGCGGTACGCTGATGGGTCTTTCCAAAAAGATGCTGGGTATGGACAATGTGGATCATATCGCTGCTCTGGCGGAAGACGGAAACCTGGACAACATTGATCTGCGCATCAAGGATATCACAAGCAAGGACATTCTGCCCGGTATGCCCGGCAATATGACGGCGGCCAACTTCGGTAAGGTCACCGACCTTGCAGGCAAGGCCGACATGGCCCTCGGCATCATCAATATGATCTTTGAGACTGCCGGCATGCTCAGCATTTTTGCGGCACGCAGCTATAACATCAAGGATATCGTGCTCACCGGCAATCTGACCACGCTGCCCCAGGCGGAGCCCATTTTCGGAACGCTCTCCGAGATGTTCCACGTCAATTTCAGGATTCCGGAACATTCCCGCTATGCAACGGTCATCGGCGCGGCGCTTTCTTATTTTGATATGCTCGGCGATCCGTCGAAAAAAGACTGACGGGAGGAACGGACTTCATGAACTGCGTACTCAAGGAAAAGGAACTGTTCATCTTTGACATGGACGGCACCATTTACCTCGGCGGCCGCGTTTTCCCCTTTGCGGTGGACTTCATCAATCGTCTCCGCGAAAACGGGAAACGGGTCCTGTTCTTTACCAACAACGCCTCCCATAACAACGATTTCTATATGCAGAAGCTCTCACGTCTCGGTTTTTCTCCGAAGCGGGAGGAAATCATGTCCTCGGGCGACGTCACCATTGCCTTTCTGAAACGCCATCGCGCAGGCAAATCGGTCTATCTCGTCGGTACGCCGGAGCTTGAGACCATGTTCCGTGAAAACGGCATTGAGCCGCTGCCCCATGATACGGAGCGCGCGGATATCGTCGTCTCCAGCTTTGACACCACCCTGACCTACGAGAAGCTGGATACCGCCTGCCGCTGTGTCCGCGGCGGTGCGGAGTACCTCTCCACCCATCCGGACTACAACTGCCCCACGGAAACGGGCTTCATCCCCGACAGCGGCGCCATCGCCGCGTTCATCACGGCCTCCACGGGAGTATCTCCCCGGTATTTCGGCAAGCCCTATGCCGATACGGTCACGATGATCTGCGAGGTGACGGAGGTCGACCGGAAGAAGATGTGCATTTTCGGCGACCGGCTGTATACGGATATCGCCCTCGGCAAGCAGCACGGGGTCACGGCGACCCTCGTTCTCTCCGGTGAGACGACGAAAGAACAGGTGGAACACGCAGCGGATAAAGACAAGCCTGACTATGTCTACCCCTCCCTGCTTGAGGTCGATCACGACATATTCGGCTGATTTTCCGTGTTTTTTTACAACAAATCACGAACCTTTTTGGTGATAATTTTGTTCTTTACCGCTGATTTTCCGTTCTGCGGACCGGAATTTTTAATTATCGCCCCGCTTGTTTGTCTCAATTCCACAATTTCAAAACTCATTTTTGTGCATTCCTATGAAGATGATGTTTTGGCATGAAGATATTATTGCTATTATCCGAAAATGATGATATAATAATACTAAAGAAGTCTATGATTTTTTTCTGATTTTGTATTCGTTTGCAAGGAATACAAAAGCCGGGAGGACATTATACTTTGAATTTTCCCGATTATGAAGAGGAGGATCAATCCAAATGAAAAGAATTCTGGCACTTCTGCTGGCAATGATGATGATTGCCGGTATGCTGGTCAGCTGCGGCGAGTCCGCGGATGATGAGGAAGAAGACAAGGGTGAGCAGATCACCATTTATCTTGGTACCGAAATCCGTAACTGGGACCCTGCACGCATGATCACGCAGGCATCCAATGTCAAATTCTTCAGCCTGGTCTATGAAGGTCTTACCCGCATCGGCGCTGACGGCAAGCTCGAAAACGCTCTTGCAAAGAACATCAAGATCATTGAAGACGAAAAGAAAAACGAATACAAGATGCAGGTCGAGTTAATCGACACCGCATGGTCCGATGGCCGTCAGCTCTCCGCCGACGACGTCATCTACGCATGGAAGCGTCTCCTTGAGCCTGACTTCCAGTCCACCGCATGCTGCATGCTGTATGATATCAAGAACGCACGTAATGTCCGCAACGGCGATGCTACCATCGACGACCTCGGTCTTGAAGCGCTTGATACCACCCTTCTGCAGATCACCTTCGAGGATAAGATCGACTACGACCGTTTCCTTGAATACTGTGCATCTCCCGCACTCGTTCCTCTCCGTGAGGACGTTGCAGGCCGTTACAACGACATTTCCTCTGCTGAATACTGGGGCAAGAAGTCCGCTACCACCCTGTCCTCCGGTCCTTTCTGTGTCAAGAACATGGATCCCGACAGCACCGGCAAGACCCTGACCCTCCAGAGAAACGACTACTATCATGCCCTCGACGGCAACAAGGAAGGCAAGATTGATAAGTACGTCAAGCCCTACAGACTGAACATCAACTTCGGTCTCGATGCAGAAGGCCGTATGACTGCATTCAACTACGACTACACCGCAGGCGTTGTTGAGATCACCGGCGCAAAGCTGGCTAATCCCGCTGACCAGATCATGTACCTGGCAGATGTTCCCATGAACACCGAAGGCGCTGTCGTTCAGGACACCCTCTCTGTTTACTCCCTCTACATGAACACCAAGTCCGGCGTCCTTTCCAACGCAAAGGTTCGTCAGGCACTGTCCCTCGCCCTCGACAGAACCAAGATCGCAGGCATGCTGAATGCAGCAAAGCCCGCTGAAGGTCTGGTTCCCTACGGCGTTTACTACACCTCTCTTGGCGGTGACTCCTACCGTGCAAAGGTTGGTGCCGTCCTCTCCGCTTCCGCAAAGGTTGACGAAGCAAAGAAGGCTCTGTCCGATGCAGGTGTCAAGTCCGGCAACATCACTCTGACCTACTACAGAGGCCGTGAAGGCGCTGCAGCTATGATGGAATACATCAAGGAAACCTGGGAGAGCCTCGGCTTCACTGTCAAGCTGGATGAAAAGGGTATCAACCAGTACACCAACAAGTTCTACGCAGATGCTGATACCGGTGAGTATGATTTCGACGTTGTTGCGCTCGACTATCAGACTCTCGCTACCAACGCATTCTCCGTCCTCGCTCCTTTCGCAGTTCCCTTCTCCGGTTCTGCTAAGAATATCACTGCAAACGACTTCTCCGACCAGCCCTCCATCTCCGGCTACGCAAATGCCGAGTATGACAAGCTGATTGAAGATGCTTATGCAGCAGCATTCGCAGGCGACCGCGACGGTCAGGCTGCAAAGCTTGCAGAAGCTGAAAAGCTCCTCATGCAGGATTCCCCCATCATCCCGCTGGTATTCAACGTCGATACCTACATCTTCAACGCTGATGTCCTCTCCAAGATCGGCACCAACGCATTCGCAGGCCGTAACTTCACCTCTGTCAAGATGAAGAACTACGAAATGTACAAGCCGGTTGAGACCGAAGCAGCTGAGGATGCAGCAGACGCAGCAGCTCAGTAATCTCTGATGTTCTCAAATCCCACAGGCTTTTGCCTGTGGGATTTTTTTGTATAGTTTCTTGTTTTTCCGCTCATACTTTATTCCGACTATATTCTTTCTTTGGAGGATGATCGGAATGGAACAGAAAAAAGTGGGGAATCTCACCGCTCTGCGCGGCTACAGAACAACAGACATGGCGGCGGAGCTCTACCGCACGGCAGAAGCGGAGCGGCGGTTTGACGGAATCAGCGGCAGTACGGATCGCGGGATCTCCTATCAGAAAACGGAAAAAGATGGCGTCATGATCGAAAAGCTCACCGTCTTTTCGGAGGTCGGCGAAAAGCTGCTCGGCAAGAGCATCGGTACCTATTATACCATTCACACAGGAGAGCTGCGGCTGTTGGGTCAGGAGGATTACGACGCCTGCTGCCGTGCGCTCCGCGGTGCGCTGACAGAAGCGATCAGTATTCTGCTCCCCGGTTACCGGGTACCGACGATGGTTCCGGGGACGCCCATATCCACAGATACCGTCCGGGAACAAATCGGAGAGGACGATGCCGCGCGGCTGGCGGTCTCCCCCGAATGGGACCGCGGCGGACATCTGACTAACTCCCATTTTTCGATTGACGATCCCGGTGTCACCTGTATCACGGAGATCCCCCCGGAACCGCTTCCCGTCACGGAACAGGAACCGCTGGAGGTCCGCTCCGTGCTGGCTGTGGGACTTGGCAATCCCGAACTCACGCCGGATGCGTATGGGACGCTGTGTGTCCGCAGTCTCAACGTGACGCGGCATCTGGTAGGTGAGGGTTCTCCGCTGCCGGAGCATCTGCGGTCTTCCCTGCATGCGCTCTCCGCCTTCTGTCCGATGGTTCTGGGTCAGACGGGAATCGAAACCCTTTCGCTGGTAAAAGGTGCTGTGGATGCGGTCCGGCCTGATCTTGTGATCCTTCTGGATGCACTGGCAGCGTCCTCTGCGGAGTCTCTTGGGCAGACCATCCAGATCTCCACCACGGGCATTCACCCCGGCGGAGGTGTGGGCAATCAGCGGCAGGCTCTCACCCGCGAAACATTGGGCGTTCCGACGCTGACCATCGGAGTTCCCACGGTCATTGCCGCCTCGTCCATGATATTGGGAGCCATGGAAGATGCCGGGTTTCTGCCGCCGGAGGAAAGCGGTTCCTCCGTGTCTACGATAAAGAAAATTCTGGAAGACAACCGCGGTAGCTATGTTGCGCCGAAGGACGCCGACATGACGATCAGGGAATTTGCCCGCCTGACGGCGCGGGTATTGAACGGCGTGATCCTGGGTGAGGAGACTGCAGCGGAGTGGTTCCGCAGAGTCTGAATTTCTTTTGCGGAACAGTCTGTCAACGTCGACATTTCACCTTATTTATTCTAATGTTGTTTTATGAAAGCACGCATGCCGGAAACGGTGAAATGCGTGCTTTTTCCTTTGATTACGTTGTTTTATGAAGAGTTTATCGGATGTTGATCTGTCCGCTTTTGGTTTTTTGTGATTTTTCATCATTTTTTGCTTTTTTTCTGTTGACAATTCAAAGCTTATATGCTATAATAAATCGAACATGAAAAGTTCAATAAATTTTAACGGAGGTTTTTTTCGATGAAAAAGACACTTTCTATCCTCGTTGCTGCAGTCATGCTGCTTGGCATGATGGCAATGGGTGCTTCTGCTCAGTCTTTCTATGACATCCCCATGGCTGTTGCAGCTCCCACCCTCGACGGCGTTCTGGATCCCGCTGAATGGGCAAACGCTGCCATGATCTCCTTCGAGAATGCAGACGAACTCAATTGGGTTGTCGACGCTGCAGACTCCAAGTTCGGCCCCGGTTCCACCCTTCTCTTCATGTGGGACGCTGACTATCTGTATGTCGGCGCTGCCATCAGAGACCTGACTGTCGCTGCTTCCAACCCTGAAGCTGGCGGTGCTCTGAATGCCGGTGACGGTGTCCAGCTCTGCTTCTTCTCCTCTGATTCCGCAGCAAACGGCCAGGGCGACACCAACATGTTCTGGGACTTCCTGCCCTGGACTGGTGAAGGCCGCAACCCCGCTACCGCTGAATCCTACGAGCACTTCAACTTCGCTGACACCACTACCAACGTCAAGCTCGTCTCCTCTATCGATGACAAGGGTTACGCAATGGAAATTGCTATTCCGTGGTCCGATTTCGCAGCTGCTGCAGACAACGGCTACGAAGTAAAGTATGAGCCTGTTGCAGGCACCAAGATCATCATGGAATGTGTTGTCATGGACCAGGATGAAGCTGGCCAGCAGAGCCTTGCATACCTCACCGATGAGTGGTGCGTTCCCGCTACCACCGACGTCTTCACCCTGTCCGCAGCTACCGCTGGTACTGCTCCTGTTGTTGAAGAAGCTCCCGCAGATGCTCCCGCTGATGAAGCTCCTGTCGATGTCATTGCTCCCGCTCCTGTAGCTCCCGCTACCGCTGACGCAGGCATCGTTGTTGCAGCCGTTGTTATGGCCGCAGCTGCAGCTGTTGTTGTCTCCAAGAAGCACTAATTTGAATTCTTACTGAATTTGAATCACGGGTTACCCGCAGACATACGTCTGCGGGTAATTTTTATTTTCTTTTTGTAAAGCGAATCAATGTGCTTTCCGCGTAAAGTCTTGACTTTTCCCATATTTATGGTATAATATATAATATCAAAAATTCTGATCGCTGTATGCAAGGAGTTGGTACTTTTTTATGGACACAGACGGGAACATACGATTGTTGTCCCGGATTTTAGCGGCAGGCGGGGAAGCACCTGCGTCTCACGCCGCGCAAACCGCGCCCAACGTTTCGGGACTCATCCTTTTGTTCATCATCTTTGTCATTTGCGGAGCATATTTCGGTGGTTCCGAAAGCGGTTTTTCCGCAATGAACAAGATCCGCGTCAAAGCGAAGGCGGACGACGGTGACAAGCGGGCAAAGAACGCCATGTACATCGTCAACAATTTTGACCGCGCCCTGACAACGCTGCTCATCGGCAATAACATCACCCATATTGCCGCGGCCTCCATTGCCACCATCATCGCTGCGCGCCTGTTCGGAACCTCTGATACCGTAACAGTGTACTGCACCATCATCACGACGCTGATCGTCTTTCTGTTCAGCGAAATGATCCCCAAGAGCTTTGCCAATGATCGCAGTGAGACGACGTCTTTATTCAGTGCGGGCTTTTTGAAATTCCTCATGAAAGTGCTTTATCCGCTGGCATCGTTCTTTTCTATGATCTCTTCCCTGTTCACCCGGATTCTTGAGCATTTTGTCAAGCACACGGAGGAACCCTCCATCACCGAAGATGAGCTATACGACATCATTGACACCATTGAAGAAGAAGGCGTCATGAACGAAGAACAGGGCGATCTTTTCAAATCCGCTCTGGATTTCTCCGATACCGTTGCCAAGGACGTTATGACCATGCGCGACGATATCTGCTATGTGGATGCATCGAAAACCAACGCGGAGATTCTCGCTCAGGTGCGGGAATCGAAGCACACAAGACTTCCTGTCTGCGACGGGGACCTTGATCATGTGATCGGTCTTCTGCAGATCAGGACTTTCATCCGCGAATATCTGCGCAACCCGAATGTCTCTCTGAAAAAGCTGCTCCTGCCGATTTTCCGTGTCTCTCGCACAGCAAAGATCGACGATCTTCTGTCCGAGATGCGGCAGCACAAGTTCTATCTGTCCATTGTGGCCGATGAAGACGGCAAAACCCTCGGCATCGTCACCATCGAGGACTTTCTTGAAGAGCTGGTGGGTGAAATCTGGGACGAGGACGACGTGGTTGACAAAAACTTCATAAAGCTGGGCGGAAACCGTTTCCGCGTCAACACGCACATGACCATCGGGGAGATTTTCTCCCGGCTCGGTCTTGCAGCACCCCCTGCGCGGGATGCCGACCGCCCCTTGCTTTCCATCCTTCTGGAACATTTCGGGCGGATTCCCGAGGAAGACGACAGCTTCATGTTCCAGCACAATCTGGAAATCACAGTCGAAGAAGCCGAAGGCGGACACATCGACACTGTGGTTCTCTGGCTGCTCTCCGAAGAAGATCTGGAAGAACGCCGTCTCGCTCTGGAAGCAGAAGCGGAAAAGGAGGCGGATGAATCATGATCGGATACATACTGATTATTCTGCTCATGCTGATTCTCTCCGCGTACTTCTCCGGCTCGGAAATCTCATTCAACGCCTCCAACAAGATGCGTCTGAAAAAGGCAGCCGAAGCGGGCAGCAAGTCTGCGGCTCTGGCCTATAAGATCAGCGAAGACTTCAACACAGCCCTTTCCGCCATTCTGATCGGCAACAATCTGGCGAACATTGCGGCCTCCACGGCGGCGACGGCCATCGCCATGAACATGCTGCTCTCTCTGGGAGCGCTGAACAGCGACGGTATGGCCTCCCTTATTTCCACCGTCGTCATGACGGTCATCGTTCTGATTTTCGGTGAAATCGTGCCGAAAATCCTTGCAAAGAACAACGCCGACACCGTAGTGCGCTGGTGCGCTTACCCGACGCGGATCCTCACATGGATTCTCTATCCGCTGGTATGGCTCGTCATGTGCCTGATCCGTCTGCTCTCCCGTCTCTGGGGTGAGGACGACCCGAACGCGCCCACCGTCACAGAAGAAGAACTTTCCTCCATCATCGAAACCGTCGAAGAAGAAGGCGTCATT
>JAKSPR010000093.1 GCA_024404655.1 Clostridia bacterium
CAAGGACCAGACCGATGAGGCTGAAGCTGTTGCAGCCAAGTGCACCGAGATCGATCAGAAGAACGAAGAGCTTGCTGAAATCGCAGCCAAGATCGCTGAGATCAAGGCAACTGCCGAAGCACAGAAGGCACAGCGCAAAGCAGCCGCAGAGGCTGAACGCGCAGCAGCTGCCGGTGCCGCTGCTCCCGCTCCTGTCGAAACCCCCGCTGAAGCACCTGTCGAAGCTCCTGCAGAAGCTCCCGCCGCAGAAGAAGCACCCGTCGAGGAAGCTGCTCCCGCGGAAGAGGCTGCTCCCGCGGAAGAGGCTGCTCCCGCTGAGGAATTCACCGAAGCTGCCAAGGAAGAAACCGAAGAGGCTGCTCCCACCATCGTCTGTGCAGGCTGCGGCGAAAGCATCCCCGCTGCCGCTGTTTTCTGCCCCCACTGCGGCCAGAAGCAGGGAGAATAAACCGGGTTTCCGGACTCTGACATCAAAGGAGTATCCATAACCATGCAGTATCAGAAAAGAAGTCCCGCCGCAATCCTGCTGCTTTCCATCATCACCTGCGGCATTTACGGCTGGTACGTCATTTACCGCATTTCCAAGGAGGTCCGCGAATTCCGCGGAGACGCCTCCATTGATCCCGGCATTGAGCTTCTGCTCTGCATCCTGACCGGCGGTCTCTATTCCCTTTACTGGTATTATAAGTTCAGCAAGCTGATTTTTGAGATGCAGACCCGCTGCGGCACTCCTGCTCCTGCGGACAATGCGATTCTGCTTGTCATTCTCACCTGCGTCAAGCTGGGACTTGTATCCCTCATGCTTCTGCAGAGCGAACTGAACCGTGTCTGGGATACAGTCGATCCCGGCGTATATCCGAACTGAATTTTCCCAAGATAAAAGCGGCTGCCGCATGATACATGCGGCAGCATGGCTTTTTTATTCCGGGAGACATTTCCCTCCCATTTCATTTCTTGCACAAAGGAGTTTTCCCATTCATGATCAGCATCAGCTGCGACAGCCTACATCTGGCCTTCGGCGTCGACGTCATCCTGGATTCCGTTACGTTCTCTCTGAACGAAGGGGACAAGATGGGTATCGTCGGTGTCAACGGAGCAGGCAAATCCACCCTGTTCCGCCTCATAACCAACGAATATCACCCCGATTCCGGCAGCGTGTTCATTGCCAAAGACAAAACCGTCGGTTTTCTCGAACAGAACACGGGACTTGACAGCGAAAAATCCATCTATGAGGAAATGCTCCTGTCCTTCCCCGCCCTCCGGGCGCTGGAAAAGCGCATGGAGGAAACGGAAGCGGCCATCACCGCCTATGATACCGAAAACAAGCCCCACGACGAGGCGTTCAGAAAGCTGGTAGCCTCTTATGCCGAAATGGGCGAAACCTACAAGGCGGAAGGCGGCTATGCCTATAAGGGCCGTATCCGCGCCATGCTGACCCGCATGGGGTTCGGCGAGGAATTCTGGGATATCTCCATAAACAAGCTGTCCGGCGGTCAGAAAACGCGGCTTGCGCTGGTCCGTCTGCTTTTATGGGAACCGGATATCCTTATGCTCGACGAGCCGACCAACCATCTGGACATCGACACCCTCACATGGCTGGAGGATTTCTTAAAGAGCTATAAAAAGACCGTGCTTGTGGTCTCCCACGACCGTTATTTCCTTGATAAGATCGCAACAAAGATTCTTGAGATCGAGCACCGCCGCGGCACCCTTTATAACGGCAACTATTCCGCCTATCTTGAACAGAAGGAAAAGAACCGCGAGGTCGAGGAAAAGCACTATCAGAACCAGCAGCGGGAAATCGCCCGCATTGAAGCCTATATTGAGCAGCAGCGCCGCTGGAACAGGGAGCGCAACATCATCGCCGCGGAAAGCCGTCAGAAGCAGCTGGACAAGATGGTCAAGCTGGATCGTCCCATGGCTGCCCCTGATCAGATTCGTCTGCACTTCAACAAGTCCGGCGAATCCGGCAACGATGTGCTGGAACTGAACCGTCTGGCAAAGTCCTATCCGGGCAAACCGCTGTTCTCCGACGTCACCGCCATGGTACGCAAGCATGACCATGTATTCATCTATGGTCCCAACGGCTGCGGCAAGTCCACACTTCTGAAAATCATCATGGACCGGGTACAGCCTGATCACGGCGACTTTGAATTCGGTTACAACGTGACCGTCGGCTACTACGATCAGGAGCAGCAGGACTTAAATGAAAACAATACCGTGCTGGAAGAGCTCTGGTCTTCCTATGAAAATCTCACCCAGACCGAGATCCGCAACACCCTTGCGCTCTTCTTATTCCGGGGAGACGATATCGAAAAGCGCGTTTCCGTCCTCTCCGGCGGTGAGAAAGCGCGGCTCACCATGGCAAAGCTCATTCTCTCCAAAATGAACGTCCTCATCCTCGATGAGCCGACCAACCATCTGGATATCCCGTCAAGAGAAGCACTGGAACGGGCGCTGCTGGACTTCGACGGCACCATCATCGCCGTCTCCCACGACCGTTATTTCATCAAGAAGCTGGCTACCCGCATCTTTGATCTTTCCGATCAGACCTTTACCGATTACCGCTGCGGGTACGAAGACTTCCTTGACTACAAGGAGCGCAAAGCCCATCCCGACGGCACGGAAGCACCCAAGGAAGAAACCGTATCTGTAGGCAAAGAGCAGTTCTTGAAGAACAAAGCCGACGCCGCACAGAAGCGCAAGGAAGAACGCGCACGCCAGAAGCTGGCTGACGATATTACGGCAACCGAGGCCGCCATTTCCGCCGTTGAAGAAGAAATGGCAGGCGACGCCGCCACCGACTATGTGCGTCTGGCAAAACTGCAGACAAAAAAAGACGAGCTGGAAGAAAAGCTCCTCACCCTTTACGAAGCAAGCGAGGAAATGAACGCATAAGCGTCATTTCTTGAAACCGTGCAGGAATCCCGTCACATCGGCGGAGCAGATATCGCCCCCAATGACCTTGTTCTTATAAACGAGAATACTGGCAAGCACCGTTCCGTCATACCCCGGATAGGATGCAAGGGTATAGGTATACCGCATGACCTTCTTTCCGCGGTAACGGGAGAGGTCCATACCCTGTGCCTTCTGGATGGCGTTGTAGTTTTCGCACACCTTGTCAAAGCGTGCGGGAACCGTGACCTCCACCGCTTCGGGCGCATCGCCGGCAACTTCCCAGCCGAACTGTTTCAGGAAGCCGATCCGGTCCTCCTCGGTACGGATGCCGCTGACCGTCACGGAGTTTTCCTTGACGATCACGGAAGCGGGAACATAGGTCGGAACAAAAGCGATCAGCGCAGCCAGTGCGATCACGGACAGAACGATCACGCTGACGAACCGCAGCGCAGATGCACGCACGGAATAGACAAACATACTTCATTATCTCCTTTTGATTCCTTTTATCAGCGTTTCGCTGTATTCCATTTTTATGCGCCATATCTGTTGAGATATGCGCAAAAGGATTTGATTTCAGAAAGGATGGAATCTATTTTGACCATTTCGGAAATTCTGGAAACCTTCCGCAGCCCCTGTGCCTGCGGAAAACAGCATGAGCTTGTCACGGACACCGTCTATATCGGTGAAAATGCGGCAGAAAAGTTAAGCGAGTACATCAGAGTTCGCATGAAGGGACAGGGTCTCATCATCGCGGATACCAATACGGCCCCCGCCGCCGGGAATGCGCTTTCATCTGCCCTCGGTCTGCCGATCCTCATCATCGACGGCGCCTCCCATGCAACGGAGATCGTCTGCGCCGAGGTGGAGGAAAAACTGGACGCCATGAATCCCCGCCCGGATTTCTATATTGCCTGCGGCTCCGGTTCTCTGCATGACATCACCCGCTATATTGCCTACGGACGCGGACAGCAGTTCATCTCCTATCCCACCGCGGCATCTGTCGACGGCTTTGTCTCCGGCATTGCAGCCATGACCATCCGCGGCACGAAAATCTCCTATCCGTCCCGTTCCCCCGTTGCCCTCTTTGCGGACCCGGATGTTTTTTCCGAGGCTCCCGTCCGTCTGACCGCCTCCGGCGTCGGCGACCTGCTGGGCAAATATATCTGCCTTGCCGACTGGCGCATCGCAAACATTCTGACAGGGGAGTATATCTGCCCCACCCTTGTGAAGCTGGAATATGACGTCATCGACGAAGTGGAAAAGACTGTCGCCGCGCTGAAAGTCTCCGGCGGTGATCCCTCCTACAAAAAAGAATACGCTGCCCGCGTCATGGAAGGTCTGGTGCTCTCCGGCCTCGCCATTCAGCTCTGCGGCAATTCCCGTCCCGCCTCCGGTGCGGAGCATCACATCTCCCACTTCTGGGAAATGGAGCGCATCACGGGCGAGGTTCCCGGTCTCCATGGTGAGCAGGTGGGCATCGGTACCCTGCTCATGCTGAAGCGCTACAAGGAAGCGGCAAAAGCCCCTGCAAAACCGTTTATCTACCGTCCCGAAAAGGTCTTTGACCGTGATCATATTGCCTCCGTCTATCGGGAGCTGACCGATGATATCATGAAAGAAAATCTGCCGGGCGGAAATGCAGACAGTTCTTCTCTTGCAAAGATCCCGGAGAACGCTCCCGTGGAGCACGCAGAGGAAGTCCGCGCCGTCCTTGATTCCCTGCCGGATTATGACGCGCTTCTCTCCATCATGAAAGACTGCGGCTGCAAAACCTCCCCTGCGGATATCGACCTGCCCGAAACGGAGGAATTCATCGGCACCACCTGTGCTTTTGCTCCCTATGTCCGCAACCGTCTGACCCTCTTGAAACTTCTGGAGGCCTCCGCGCTCTGATCTCCAAAGTCCCACCGTACAGGAAAGGAATCATAAACCTATGAAAATCGAGTGGAACAAACGATATACGACGCTTGCCGCGTATTCAGTCCTTGTCCTGATCGCGGCAGTCATCCTCGTGTTCCTGTTTCTGCGTATCGACGCCGTCAGCGGCTTTTTCACAAAGCTCCTGAACGCCAGCAAACCTCTGATCTATGCCGTCGGCATCGCCTATATTCTCTGGCCGCTCCTGCGGATCTTTGAAACCAAGGTCTTTGCCGGACTGGAACGGAAGCGGAGCCGCAAGAAACTGGTACGCACCTTATCTCTTGTCACAACATATATCATCTTTCTTGCAATTCTGAGCCTGTTCTTCGGCACACTCATTCCGCAGATCTCCGACAGTATCGCAACGCTGGTCGGCAAGGTACGCGGCGGCTATCTGACTACCATCGAGAACTGGATTGAAGACCAGATTGCCCACAATCCGCTCTTCGGCTCCGAATTCTTCCGGGAGCAGCTGGAACAGCTGAACAGCTACATCAGCAAGTTCACCGACTGGCTGACCAACAACATCAGCAACATCGTCGGCTCCGTCACAGTCTTCGCCGCAAACTTTGCAACAGAGATCAAGAATATCCTCCTCGGCATCATCTTCGCTATTTACTTCCTCCTGTTCAAGGAGCATCTAATCGCACAGGTCAGAAAGTTTTTCTCCGCCATCCTCTCCGAAAAGGCTTTTCAGCGCACGGAGCATTATGTCAAGGTCACCGATAAGACCTTCGGCGGCTTCATCGTCGGCAAGCTGGTAGACTCCCTCATCATGGGCGTTCTGTGCTTTATTCTCATGAACATCTTCCGCATGCCTTATGCTCCGCTGATCTCCATGATCATCGGCGTCACGAATGTCATCCCGTTCTTCGGTCCCTTTATCGGTGCGATCCCGTCTGCGTTCATCATCCTCATTGCGGATATGCGCATGACAATCTGGTTCATCCTGCTTGTCTTCATTCTGCAGCAGATCGACGGCAACCTGATCGGTCCGAAGATCCTCGGCGACTTTGTGGGTCTGAATCCGCTGTGGATCATCATCTCCATCACCGTCATGGGCGGACTGTTCGGCGTGTTCGGCATGTTCCTCGGTGTTCCGACCTTCGCTGTCATCTATGCCATCGTCAAGGAGCTGACGGAAAAGCAGCTGGAAACCAAGGGGCTCTCCACGGAAACAAACGATTATTACAACGACGGGCAGTATATCGCCGTCACCGCCAAGAAACCCCACGACCCGGAGAAGAGCCTCATCACGACAATCAAGGCAAAATTCAGGAAAAAATCATAACCCATACAAGGCTGTCGGCAGATAAAGCGGACAGCCTTGGTTTTTCGGCACGGAAAAAGAACATTCCTCAGACAGAATCCGCATTGACACACAGCACACGGTATGGTATAATATATGATATAAGATGTATACTTGTACTGCGGTCCCCAAAGGACCCCATACAGAGGAAGAAAAGAAAGGCGGATGCCACCATGACTTATGTGATTTCCGATCTCCACGGGCAGTGGGACAGTTATGAACAGCTGCTCAGAAAAATCCGGGCTTCCGATGACGATATCCGTTCTCCTCTGGGCGATATGATCGCCTGTGGCGAGGACGGCGTGAAGATCTTACAGGACGCGATGAGCCGCGCCAATGTGTACCCGCTGATGGGCGACCACGAATATATGGCGGCACGGCTGCTCAAACGGATGCTGGAAGAAGCCTCCGGAAAGAAAGCTCCCTCCGAGAAATTCCGCACAGAATTTGCAAAATGGCTCAAAATGGGCGGCATGCCCACCGTCACCGCATTCCGGGAGCTTGATGAAGAAGGACAAACCGATATTCTCGAATACCTCCGGGAGGAATGTGCGCCTTATGAAATCGTCAAGGCAGGAAAGAAGACTTATCTTCTGGTCCACGCCGGTGTTCCGGAGGGTGCCTCGGCAGACAATCTGGACGAATGCCCGCTGAAAGCCCTGATCATGGGCGACTACGGATTCCCCGCCGATGCACCCGCAGGCCTTATCCTTGTAACGGGTCATATCCCCACGGAGCAGTTGGACGAGGAAGAGGGCGGACGCGCACTCATCTCCGATACGCATATCGCCATTGACTGCGGCGCGGCGGACGGCGGCTTTGCCTGCTGCCTGTGTCTTGAAAACGGCGCCTGCGTTTATGCCTGATTAAAGGACGAAAGGAGTTCACAGCCATGGGAAATTACATTCTGTCTCTTGATGAAGGAACGACCAGCGCCCGTGCGGTGCTCTTTGACCATGACGGTCACATCGTCGATATGGTACAGCGGGAATTCCCCCAGATCTACCCGAAGCCCGGCTGGGTCGAACAGGACCCCATGGAAATCTACGCCAGTCAGTACGGCGTCATGATGGAACTGATCGCCAAGCGAGGTCTTTCCCCCGCCGATATCCACGCCATCGGCATCACCCACCAAAGAGAAACCGCCATCCTCTGGGCCAGGAGAACCCGCGAGCCGGTCTCTACCGCCATCCACTGGCAGTGCCGCAGAACCGCGCCTCTCTGTGACAAGCTGAAAGCGGAAGGACTTGCCCCAGCCATCCAGAAGACCACGGGACTGCTCATCGACGCTTATTTCAGTGCAACCAAGCTCGCATGGATCCTTGACAATGTTCCCGGTGCAAGAGAACGGGCGAAAAACGGGGAACTCTGTTTCGGCACCGTGGATACATGGCTGCTCTGGCGCATGACCGAGGGCCGTGTTCATGCAACGGACGTCACCAACGCCTCCCGCACCATGCTTTATGATATCCGCCGCGGGGACTGGGACGACGCGCTCCTTGCCCGCTTTGATATTCCCCGCACCATGCTGCCCAAGGTCCTTCCGAGCTCTGCCGTTTACGGCTATTTCCGTCTTGACGGACAGGAGATCCCGATTGCAGGCATCGCGGGAGACCAGCAGGCTGCCCTGTTCGGTCAACTCTGCACCGAACCCGGCGAGAGCAAAAACACCTACGGCACCGGATGCTTCCTTCTGATGCACACAGGAGAAACCCCGAAATTCAGCGAAAACGGACTGCTCACCACCATTGCGGCGACCCTCTCCGGACAGCCGACCCAGTACGCACTGGAAGGCAGTGTCTTTGTGGGCGGAGCCGTGATCCAGTGGCTGCGTGACGCCATGGGTCTCATCAGGGATGCGGAGGACAGCGAATACTTTGCATCCAAGGTTTCCGATACCGGCGGCGTCTACATCGTTCCCGCCTTTACCGGTCTCGGTGCTCCCCACTGGGATATGTACGCCCGGGGTACCATTGTCGGCATGACCCGTGATTCCGGCAGAAACCGCATCGTCCGCGCAGCGCTGGAATCCATCGCCTACCAGACCAATGACATTCTCACCCTGATGGCAAAGGAAAGCGGTATTCCGATCACCGTTCTGAAGGCAGACGGCGGAGCCTCCGCAAACAAACTGCTCATGCAGATGCAGGCGGATATCTCCCATGTCACCGTCCGCCGTCCCGCTGTCAGAGAAACCACCGCCATGGGGGCGGCATTCCTTGCCGGACTTGCCGCAGGCTTCTGGCACGATATTCCGGAAATCCGTTCCTGCTGCTCCGATGCCTTTACGGAGTTTACACCGTGCATGGCAGAGGATACCCGTGCGTCCTTACTCAAAGGCTGGCAGCGCGCGCTGAAAGCCGCCCGCGCATGGAGCCTGGAAGAAGAACTCTGATATCTGATATCCGTTATCTGAAAGTGAGGAATCATTCATGTCATCTGAAACCCCTTATACCCAAACATCCGCAAATCGGAAAAACACACTGCACGGTATCGCCTGGATACCGGAAGACAAGCCCCGCGCCATCCTGCTCATTTCCCACGGCATGGCGGAGCACATCCGACGCTATAAGCCTTTCATGGAATACCTTGCCGACCGCGGCATTCTCACGCTCGGTCATGATCATATCGGTCACGGCAAAAGCGTGGATGAGGAAAAAGAACTCGGCTATCTCCCCTGGGCTGGCAGCGTGGACACACTGGTCGATGATGTTCTCGCCGATGCCGCACGGATCAAAGAAGCATATCCTGATGTCCCTCTGATTCTGCTGGGTCACAGCATGGGTTCTTTTGTTGCCCGTCTTGCAGCAGCAAAGGACAAAGCGGGTCTGTTCTCCGCTCTGATCGTCATGGGGACAGGCGGTTCCAATCCCGCAGCCGGTGTGGGACTGCTTCTGCAGCATGCGATCTCCGGACTATTCGGAGAACGTCACGTCTCCCGCCTTGTGGAATGGATGATGTTCGGCAGCTACAACAAACGCTGTTCAGGCAGAACCATCTATGACTGGCTCTCAACCGACGAGGAACAGGTGGATAAATACATCGCCGATCCCCTTTCCGGTTATCCCTTCACCGTTTCCGCCCTCGGCATCGTCACGACCCTTTCCAAAGAAGCCAACCGGAAAATCACCTTTGCGGAAACCGATAAAGCCCGCCCGATTTTCCTCATCTCCGGCGGAGATGACCCCGTCGGCGGTTACGGAAAAGGCGTTTCCGAGGTTTACAAAAACTATCAGTCAGCAGGGGTAAGCGATATCGCCATAAAACTGTTCCCCGGCTGCCGCCATGAAATCTTAAACGAGCGCTGCCGCGAAGAGGTCTATGAAACTCTGTACGGCTGGATCGACGCCCATCTGCATGAAAGGAGCGAATCCCGCGCATGAAAAAACTGCTGCTCATTCTTCTGCCCCTCGTTCTTCTGTTTCCCGTCTTCTGCAGCTGCGGCGCAGAAACACCCGCGGAAGAAATCCCCTACATAAACGAACTCATCTATGATCTTGCCAAAAAGGAAGGTTCTGCCGACCTTGTGG
>JAKSPR010000094.1 GCA_024404655.1 Clostridia bacterium
ACTCCGCACCGGGTCAGGATTTCTACCGCCGCCTGAGCGGAGAATCCTCCGCATTCGGTCAGCTGATGAATCTTGCCAACGGAAAAATGCCGACACCGAAGAAGGCTCATACCTTCGCTAACGCCGCAAGACGCAGAAACCGCACCAATATCGCCCGCAGACAGCCGGATGCAGCCCATCCGATTATCTGTCCCCGCTGCCGGAATGCCAATCTGAAAAACGCCTGCTACTGTGAAAGCTGCGGTCTCAAACTGCGTTGATCATCCGATTGATCAAACCCATTCAACACAAATCTGAATAAAAAACTCCTGTCCCCGGAAAAGGACAGGAGTTTTTCTGTTAAGATAATCAGTCGATCACCGTCAGCTTGTTGACGACCACATCCAGCGGACGCACCGCTTCATACCGCACAGAGACGATCTTTTTATCCGGGCGGGGATTGATCCATTCGTACTGATAGAAGGTGACGCGGGTACCGTCGTCCCGGCGGTAGTCCGTGCTGTCACAGAAATAGGTCGCGCTGTAGCCGTTGTGACGGTAATACATATCCGCAAAGGGACGGTTCTGTCTGCGGTTCCATGCGGCAATGTTGCCGCCGTAGGTCACGGGGACCGATGCGGTCTCGCCGTCCTCATAAGTGACAATATAAGAACCGATGACATCCAGTCGGATCCACGGAACACGCTTGATCTGGACCTTTGCCGTATGTTCAAAGATGAGGGACGCACAGGTCCTGCCGATATCGACCGTAAGACCGGCAGCCTCCGCCATGGGATCGCGGATGCTCTTGTCAAAGAGAACAGTTTCACGGCAGCCGGATGCCAGGGCAGGGGAGATTTTTCCGCTCAGTTGTTCGCGGAGCAGCGGCATCCGCTCACGGAGAAGCAGATCATAGGCATAACGCGCTTCGGAAACATAGCTGTCTGACCAGAGCATATTAGCCGTATAGAAGAAATCATAGATCTTTCCTTCCCGGCCGAGGGCGTCCTCGCTGGTCTGGGTCCACGCGGAGAGCTGACCGCCTTTGACACCGGGCTTGCGGATACGCTTTTCAAATCGGGTGAAATGGCTGGAATACATGTTGCCGTATACCAGATCAAAGCCTTCAGGCAGTAGATTGTCTTCAATATCCTTTGCCGGATGGAAATACCAGATGAAGTCAAAGAACAGAATGTCTTTCGGAATCTTATGGATGGCAGATATGGTCTTATAGGGGCTGACGGGCTGGAGCATATCGGACCAGATGATCATCCGCAGCCCACGCTTGGCAAGATAATCATGAATCTTGTTGACATCCTCCGCGTACAGATCGGCAGGATCACGTTTTTTGCAGACCGGGCAGACACCGATCTGATAGACCTCGTCGTGACCTGCGTGAACATATTCCGTTGGCTGTACGACCTCCAGAATTTCATCCATCAGGTCAAAGAGAATCTCATAGGATTTGGGGTTCGACGGGCAGTAACAGTGCGGATAAAAATCATTCGGTGGGACGTCGGCAAGACGTGCATCGGTTTCATCGTATTTCACGGCATTTTCAGGACGCTCCGCAATATCGGGATGCGCGGCAGTCATGAACTGGACATGACCGAGGCTCTGTACTTCGGGAATGACTTCAATTCCGAAAGAGCGGATGTAGGCCACATAATCCCGGACAAGCTCCTTGTCCACCGGACGGCCATCGGCGTTTTCTCCATGGGGGAAGGGCGGCCATTTTCCGGCTTTTGCCATTTCGTTAGCGTGGGTGACAGCGGCGGTGATTTCCGGATGGGAATCAAATTTCATGCCTCCGGCAAATTCGAGAATGACATAGTTATATCCCATCGGGGAAATCAGATACTTGATGAGGCGTTTGGCAAAACCGAATTCTTCTTCTGCGGGAAGATAGAGATGTACCCCGCGGAACTGATTTGCGGGCGCGTCCTCAATCTCACAGACCGGAACGGAACCATCCCGAACCAGTTTGAGGAACGTTTCGGCACCGATGACAAATCCGCGCTTATCGGAGGCGGAAATGACAGCACCGTACCGGGTCACAGACAACCTGTAACCGTTTTTAGGAACAGCAGGGTCCACGATGAGGGACAGATAACCGCTTTCCGCTTCAGACAGCGTCATACAAGCAGTCTCTTTCAGCTTTTCCGTGAGAACGCCGACCGCAGGCGCGCACAGCGCGTCTTTAGCAGAAATACCGGTAAATACGGACAACGGAATCCGTTCCCCGGTCTCATTAAAGCTGTCCGGGATGGGAAACAGCGTCTCCCCGCCCATGATGGCACCGTAAAGGGAAATATCGGAAATAGAAATATTGGAAAAAGACGTATCGATCGTCAGAACAAAACTGCTGACCGTCATCCCGGCATCCAGAAGAATCCGCTTTTCTTTGATTCGCTGACCGGTTTCGCCGGTATAGACGGAGAGCTTCTGTGCTTTGCCTTCGGTGTATAGGGTCAGAGCTGTCGGCGCACTGTCCTCTGCAAGGGTCACAGCAACGGTTTCCAGAAGCACTTCCTTCTCAAAAGAAATATGGATATCCACGCCGCCGTCGTATACTTCATTCCAGTGAACGGAGAGCGTTCCGCCGCACAGAGGATTTCCGTTTTTGAGAAGCGGTATCGTTTCGGACATGTCCGCGCGAAAGGCTGTGATCCCGGATGTTCCGATTTTCTGATTCAATAATCCGATAAACATGGTAAGCATTCTCCTATAAAACAGAATCGGGAGGACCGGCGGATGGTTTTGCAGGCCGGTTCCTCCCGTTTGTCTCTATTGTATCACAATCGGATGGAAAAAACAAGTATTTGCAGGATGAATCAATGAGGAAGATACTCGGCGAGGAACGCAAAAACTGTTTCCCAGTAGGTCTCACCCAGCACTTCGGAGGACTGACCGTGTCCAGCATTCTCTGCTGACAGGAGCTGCTTGTTGTCACCGGGCTTTGCCTCATACAGGGTCAGCGCCATGGAATAGGGAATGAAGTCATCTTCCGTACCGTGGATAAAGAGCATCGGTTTTTCGCACTTTTCCACCTGTTTCAGTGCGGATGCCTCACCGAACCGGTAGCCGGCACGGAGGTCGGAAAATGCGCTGGCAGAATATAACAGCGGGAATGTAGGAAGATGGAAACGCAGACCAAGCTCGGATGCAAAGATATGGTGTAGCCGCAGTCATCGACAAAGGCAATGGCGTTTGCAGGTGTTGCGTCGCCGGAGGTCATCATGACAGTCGCACCGCCCATGGAAACGCCGTGCAGCACGATAACGGCATCCGGATCCCGCTCAATGATCCAGTGAATCCATTCCAGCATGTCAAGACGGTCCGGCCAGCCCATGCCGACATAGTTGCTGCCGGTCTGACCGCAGCCGCGCAGGTCGGGGGCGATGACCTGATAGCCTGCCGTGTGATAGCGCTCTGCATAGTTGAGCATACCGTAATGACTGCTGCGGTATCCATGAATGACGATTGCCCATAAATGAGAATCCTCATTTGCAAAATAGAAACCGGAGAGGGGTGTGCCGTCCTTGGCAGAGATATCTACCTTTTCCTCCGGGTTTGCTTCAAAAAAGGCCTTGGTACGTTCTGCCTGTGCCGCCGCATTGACTTCTCTTTCAGAGAGCACAGAGGAAACAGCCTCCTGATCGACTTCCAGTGCGACCTGACGGTTACCGCCGTCGCCGGAACGTCCGATGGCGTAGCTGACAAGATAGTTACCTCCGCCGATCACAACGGCTGATGACAGCACCAGTATGACCGCAAGTACTGCGATCAGAATTTTCGTTGATTTCTTCATGGGTGAATATTCCTTTCTGTGACAAAATTTGCCAGACACTATTTTAGCACACGGTGTGCTGAAAAAGAAAGAGATTCTGTGAAAACAGTATGTTAAAAAACTGTGAAAATGACAAAACCTGTTCCGGCATCACACCGGAACAGGTTTTGGGAGATCGGAAAATCAATCGCAGAGGATCTTGCAGACTTTTTCCAGCTGCTCGCGGATGGCGAGGTGCTGAGGGCACTTCTTTTCGCAGAGACCGCACTTCTTGCAGTCTGCGAAGGTCTTGCCCTCGTGCTTGAGGTAATCGCGCATCATGTTCTTTGCATGATCCTTGAGACCGTAGACATTGTAGTAGGTGTACATCTCAAAGATGCGGGGAATATCAATGCCGACAGGGCAGGGCTGGCAGTACTTGCAGCCGGTGCAGTACAGCTCGCTGAACTTCTTGATTTCTTCCATTGCCTTGCCGAGCTGAACCCATTCTTCTTCGGAGAAGCCGCTGTCATTGGATGCGACAACGGTGTTCTTCTTGACCATATCGAGATTCTGCATGCCGGAAAGAGCGCAGCTCAGATTCGGATTGCCGAGACAGAACTTGAATGCCAGCTCATAAGTAGCGATGGAGGGTTTACCGGTCAGCTTTGCATAAAGATCGGTAGGTGCAGCCAGACGGCCGCCGCCGACAGGACCCATTGCCACGGTGCCGAGACCCTTCTCGTGTGCGTATGCGAGCATTTCTTCGTTTGCGCGGTCCAGCAGATTGTACTGGCAGAGCATGGATTCCATCTTGACACCGTGCGCTTCGGAGGTGTCGATGATGTAACGGATCGCTTCGGGCGCATCATGGAAGGAGAAGGAGATATGACGGATGAGGCCTTCTTCCTTTGCCTTTGCCGCTGCGGTGAGCAGATCTTTGCCGAGGATGGTTTCGTTATAGGCATTCTTGTTGATGCCCCAGAAATGGTAGAAATCAATATGATCGGTACCGAGGCGGGTCAGGCTCTGCTCCAGCATCTTGCGGTAGCCGTCAGCATCCTTTGCCATCTCCAGCGGGAACTTAGTGGAAATGAGGATCTTATCGCGGAAGTTCTTTACAGCATGACCGAGGGCTGCTTCGCTGTTGGAATTGCAGTAGTAGGGTGCGGTATCGAAATAGTTGACGCCGTTTTCATAAGCGCAGGCGATCATTTCATCGACTTTGTCCTGGTCAACAAAGTGTTTGCCGTCTTTCTCGTATTCCGGGAAGCGCATGCATCCGAAACCAAGGGCAGAAATCTTCTCTCCGGTTTTGCCGAATTCACGATAGTTCATAGTGCGTATCCTTTCTTAAGTCCAAAACGATTTTGTAAAAGTATATCATTTATTGTATGGAAAGTCAAGTCATAATCGGTTGTGAAAAAGGGTATTTTCCGACAAAAAGGACGATCGTGTCTAAACTCTGCGCTCTCTCCTGGACATTCTCTTCCCTGCGTGGTATCATTATAGCAATAAGTAACGATTTGGGAGGATGCGGATCATGATACAGCTGCCGGAGGCGTTCTGCGCCCGGATGAAAAAACTGCTCGGGGAGGAATACCCCGCGTTTCTTGCTTCCTATGATGCGCCGCCCCAACGGGGACTGCGTGTCAACCGGTGCAAATCCACGCCGGATGCTGTAAAGAAAACGGGACTTCCTCTGCGCCCCTGTTCCTTTTCGGAGGACGGTTTCTATCTTGACTGTACCGAGGTCGGAACGGGAAATCTGCCTGTCCACCATGCGGGAATGTTCTATCTGCAGGAACCTGCTGCTATGATCCCGGTTGCCTCTGCCGCCATCACACCCGGCAGTTATGTTCTGGATGTCTGCGCTGCACCTGGCGGTAAAAGTACCCAGCTTGCTTCGCTGATCGGAGAGAACGGACTTCTTGTTTCAAACGAATTTGTCCCCTCCCGTGCAAAGATTCTCTTATCCAATATCGAGCGTCTCGGTGTCCCGAATGCTGTTGTCACGAATACCGATGCGGCACATCTGAAATCGTGGTACGAGGGCTGCTTTGATGTGGTTCTGGTGGATGCTCCCTGTTCCGGTGAGGGCATGTTCCGCAAGAATCCCCAGGCGGTCACAGAATGGTCTGAGGAAAACGTCGCCATGTGTGCGGAGCGTTCCCACGGGATCCTTGCCGATGCTGCGGCCTGCCTGCGTCCGGGCGGAACACTCATCTATTCCACCTGTACCTTCGCGCCGGAGAAAAATGAGTATCTGATCGCCCGGTTCTTATCCGAAAACGAGGATTTCACCGTCATCCCGGTCCCCGATGCTGTGCGGAGCATGACCACCCCCGGCCTCCCCGTTCCGGACTGCCGCTGTAATCTGACCTTATCCGCCCGCTGTTATCCTCATGTGACAGGCGGTGAGGGACAATATGTCTGTGTTCTGAAAAAATCCGGAGATGCTCCCCGCAGACCGATCAAAGATCTGCTGACTACGCCGACAAAACAGGAACTTTCGGTACTCACACCCGTATTGAAAGACTTGTTCGGAGAAATCCCGTTTGAAGTGAAAAAATATAAAGATATGCTCTGTGCCGTGACAGCGAATACTGCGGTAAACGGTGTCTGTTTCTCCTGCGGTGTACGTCTTGGTGAGATCAAAGGCGGACGGCTGGTACCGCATCATCAGTTATTCTCGGCATTCGGGAACAGAATGAAACTGCAATGGCATCTGAAATCCGACGATCCGCGGGTGCTCCGGTATCTGCACGGCGATACTATTGAGTTGACTGCGGACGAGGGAACAGCAGACGGCTTCGGCTGTGTTCTTGTGGACGGCTGTGCACTGGGCGGCGGGAAGAACGTCGGCGGAACCATCAAGAATCATTATCCCAAGGGACTTCGGATCCAGGGAATATAAGGAGGAACGAACAATGGCTGATCTTTCTTTTTCGGAAATGCAGGAACTGCAGGCAAAGCTGCAGGGAATCTACAAGGGACAGTGGGAAGCTGTCAATCCTGGTACCGGCAGAAACAAGCTGCTCTGGATGATCTGCGAGCTTGGTGAAGTCATCGACATTATCAAAAAACAGGGTGATGATGCCATCATGCACGATGATGCAGTCCGGGCGCATTTCATTGAAGAAATGGCGGATTCTCTCATGTACTTCAATGATGTTCTCCTTTGCTATGACATTAAAGTGGATGATCTTGCAGAGATTTACAGAAAGAAAATGGAACGGAATTTTACAAGATGGAAGGACTGAAAGTTCAGCGGAGCTGAACTTTCAGACTGCGAACCACCCTCCGGGTGGTTCATTCTTTTTCTGAATACATGAATAGGGAAGAACTTTTGCACATATAGACAACAGGATAATCAACCAAGTGCGACGTCGAGGATCATCATGATGAGAAAGCCTGTCATGATGCTGAGGGTACCGACAAAGGAGACGGTACCTCCGTTTGCTTCGGGAATGAGTTCTTCGGCAACAACGTAGAGCATGGCTCCGGCGGCAAAGGAGAGAAGCCACGGCATGAGAGGTGCGATGGTTCCCGCCGCAAGGACGGTCAGAACACCGAAAACAGGTTCAACGATACCGGAAAGGCAGCCGCGCAGAAAAGCACCGGAGCGGGACATGCCTGCCCTGCGAAGCGGAAGAGAGATCGCCGCTCCCTCCGGAAAATTCTGAATGCCGATACCGAGAGCGAGGGCGGCTGCAGAAGATAAAGCCGGGTTTTCCGTAAAGATATGACGCAGGGAAAACAGGAAAGCACCGTCCATAGCTTCAGCCGCCAGAGCAAAAGACAGACCGACAGCCATCCCTTCGGGAATATTATGGAGTGTCATGGCGAGCTGGAGAAGAACCGTGCAGCGACGGTTCTCGGCAGTGCTGACGCCTTTTCCCCGCAGACGGGTCACGGCAACATCGGAGAGCAGAAGAAACAGGACACCACCGGTCATCCCGCCTGCCGCCGGGATCCACGGAATCATATTCTGCGCCGCGGCAGAAGCGATGGCAGGGTCCAGAAGGCTCCAGAAAGAAGCTGCAAGCATGACGCCTGCCGCAAATCCGGGCATGATTTGCTGATATATGGGAGAAGAGTTCCCACCGAAAAAGAATACCGCGGACGCACCGAGCGCTGTCATGAAAAACAGAAAACCGGTTCCGGCTGCGGCATAGAGTATTGTATTCATAAAAATCTGTACCTCATCAAAAATAACAGTCGGCTCTTTCCGTTATATGCGCAGCCGGTCTCTTGTGTGCGTGTGACCTTGCACTTGACAGAATTCCGATTCGGGCGTATAATAAATACAAAAAGAGAAGATGAGGACATAACGCATGAACAGAGAAATCACAGATGCCATTCTTGCAAAAATCAAAGAATACGACCGCATCATTCTGATGCGCCATATCCGTCCTGACGGCGATGCCGTCGGCTCGACCATGGGACTGAAGGATATCATCAAAACCACATGGCCCGAAAAGGAAGTCTATATTCAGGGGGACGACCGGGCGGAGTACCTTGCCTTTGTTGAAAAAGAGGACGAACATCTTGACGATGCTGCTTTTTCCGGCGCTCTCGGCATCGCCCTTGATACGGCAACCACGGAACGATGCGCAGAGAAGCGGTATGACCTATGCAAAGAGCTGATCAAAATCGACCATCATATTGACGAAAAGCCCTACGGTGACCTTTCGTGGGTGGAAGATGACCGTTCCTCCACCTGTGAGATGATCGCAGCGTTCTATGATGCTTACCGTGATGCCCTGAAAATGACCGCGGACGGTGCAAAATGCCTGTATCTCGGCATGGTGACGGATTCCGGACGATTCCGTTTCAGCTCGACCTCCGGCGAGACCATGCGCTGCGCGGGTCTGCTTCTGGATTTCGGCTTTGAGACGGAGGCCATGTTTGCAAATCTCTATCTGAAAGACTACGAATCCATTAAGTACAACGCCGAAGTTCTCAAACACATGAAGATGACTGATAACGGTGTTGCGTATCTTTATCTGAGCCGCCGTCTGCAGCGCAAACTGAAAATGTCATCCGAGGATGCCGGAGCGACCATTTCTCTGATTGATTCCATCAAAGGCTCCCTCATCTGGATCGCTTTCATCGAAACAGAGGACAAGTCCATCCGTGTCCGTCTGCGTTCCCGTTTTGTGACTGTCAATGAGCTTGCCAACAGATACCACGGCGGCGGTCATGATCGTGCCAGCGGCGCTACCTGTTACTCCAGACGCGAGGTCAGAGCTCTTATCCGCGATGCGGACAATCTGCTCGGCGATTATAAAGCAAACAATACAGGATGGCTTTGAAATTCAGTTTTCCAATATATAAAGAAGGCCCGTCAAAGAGGAAAAATCCTCTCTGACGGGTTTCATTTTGTTCCTGAAATTCGGGATAACAGTTTCAGAACAGTCTTGCTTCGGTATCCTTTGCAAAGATGAAGATCTTGTGGGGCAAAACGGAGAAACGGATCTCCTTCTGTGTCGTATCCGGACGGGCATCGCTGCCGATGATCGAGCGGATGGCAGGCGCCATGCAGGCAGGATTGGTGGAAATGACGCTGGAATCGCGGCCCATAACCTCGACATTGACAAGATCACAGTGCAGAGGACCGTTTTCGTCGATGCGGAATCCCTCGGGCCGGATGGCGATATAAACATCCTGATCATCAAGGTCCGGAACTTCCAGCACACAGTCCTCCCCGATCATGGCACGTCCTCCAGAAACTCTGCCCTCGAAAACATTGATGGGCGGCGTGCCGAGAAACTTGGCGACAAACAGATTGACGGGACTGTCATAGACATCCTGCGGCTTGCCGATCTGCTGGATTTCTCCGGCTTTCATAACAACGATCATATCGGAG
>JAKSPR010000095.1 GCA_024404655.1 Clostridia bacterium
ATACCGCTTCATCTGCGGATAGAGGCGTTGCATTGGCTCCTTGTCGCCGTAATGCTTGTAATAGGTATAGGGAACTTCAACGATCGCACATCCCCATCCGCCGGGACCTCCGCCGCAGCGGGTATAAGGCGCGGTATACTGGACATGACCCGTTGCGAGGTCCTGACAGTCGCCTATATCCGCAATCCATTTGTGATAGAAGGCTCTTGCGTCCATGGTATCCATAACTGCATGACAGGTAAGCTGACCGTCACCGGTGTAGCCTCTGCGTTCAATGTGCGGACAGTCGGAGGGAATACCTGCATGCATATTGCAGTGCTGGGTGTTGATATAAGCGCGGAACATCCAGTTCAGGGTCTCGTTGTCGCAGTCAAACTCAGATGTCAGTGCCGCTGCGGTGTGGATGAAATCTGCCTCTACGACCTCTGCATCACCCGTCACAGTGAAATAACGGAATGCAAACCATGTAAACATCGGATGTACGATCCGTTCCTTGCCGTCAGAAACCACGGTGAACTGCTGACCGTAGTTGAAATTCATATCCGGCGTGCCGTCTTCGTGCTTTTCCTCTGCAAACTGCACGGTGACAGTCTCCCCGGCCTTTGCCTTGATTTTCAGTACAGGATATCCGGAGAAGTTCTGTCCGCAGTCATAAGAACGGGCATTGCCGTCCTCTTTGACAAGAACCGGCGTGAGCACCTTTTCCACACGGTCGGCAGGACAGTCGCAGAACTGATAATCGGTGGAAAGGGGAGCGGCAGGAAGCGCATTCTTCCATGTGCTGTCGTCAAAGTCATTTGTCAGCGCTGCATCGTCAAAGCCCTGATAATCCTGGGCCTCGAACCGGGTCATGTGATAGGTACGGACATAACCAGCACCGATTTTGTCGTCCGTGGAAGAGATAAACTCTTTCACGCCGTCTTCTGTTTCCACAGTCAGACGATAGATTGCTTTGGGAGCACCGAATCTGGCGTCATCAAAGGTGTACCATCCGCCGCCGAAATAAAGCGCAAGGGTGTTTTTGCCGTCCTTTAAGAGCGCGGTCACGTCATATTCGGGAACATAAATGCGGTGTCCGGTTACTGTTTCACCGGTAGGGTAGTTGTCACGGGCCTCAAAGTCCGTGGAAAGCGGCAGAAACTGATCTTCGGAAATCTCCTGTCCGTTGAGATAGCAATGATAAAAGCCGAGACCCAGAACGCGGATGACCGCACGCCTGATCGTCCCCTTCAGGACAAAGCTGTTCCGCAGAATGGGAAAATGAGGAACCCCGTTTGCGTCCTCAATGGTCGCTGTCTTCTTTGCATACGCACCTGCGCATACCCACTGCGCCGCGCCGAATACTTCTTCCACCTCCAACATCGTTCCCCTTTCCCTTCAGAAATTCCCGACGCTGCTGCACGCTTTCTATACTGCATATTCGTTTTATATAATACATGGAGATCGGGCTGCAATACTGCTCCGACTTCCCGATTTGTCTGCATCGTTTTGGAATCTGTTTGATCATACTCAATTCGTACTGCAGAATATCTTTATGTCCCATGTTATTGGAGGTCTTTTCAATAAAATGGGACATATTCGATCAATGTGAAACGTTTAACGTCAGAAGTAAATCGCTTTACACGCACTGTAAATCGTTAAACCGGGCCGTGTAAATCGTTATACTTCGCCGTCCAACATGCCGAGTTCGTAGAAGTACTGGACAAGCATCGTCGTACGTAAGTCACGGGAGGACATATCACACTGCATGGCAATGAAATTCAGAACACGTTCTTCGCTTTTATCGACCGTCAGCTGCATTCCTCTGCCCAGCATACTTCCTTCCCGTCCTCTGCCGAGGGCGATGAAATAAGGTTCTTCTATCCCGGAGAGACCCAGATCATCCACGGTAATATCCTCTGCTTTGACAGTTTCCAGCAGTTTTTCCAGGTATCGCCTCTGGATCCAGACAACAGCCGCCGCACGTTTCATGCCGGTTTTTGCCGCAAATTCGGTGAGAAGTGCGTCAATCCGCTTATGAAAACGTATATAAACGATTTTATGTTCGGGTACCGCAGTTCTCATGAACGGGAATTCCCTCCGTTACCGGCATCCTCAATTCTGGTAATTGCTTCATCCAGCGCTTTCCGCATGGAGGTCAGGCGTTCCAGCATGACCGTCCGTCCGGATGCATCCATTTTCAGGATTCTGCTGACACTGGTCCGGGAGGTAATACCGGAAACTCCGGTTTCCGCCTTTTTCATGGATTTGTTGACCATGGCAGCGACGTCGTCTTTCAGTGCATTCCCGGTCTTTTCTGCCGTACCGATCTTTGAGAGTTTTTCTTCGCTTTTTCTCAAAGCTGCTTTTGCGCTTGTGATCGTTGTGGAATACATCCGTTTCTGGCTTTCCAGTTCTTCCAGCGTTTTTCTGACAACGTCGATCTGCTGGGAAAGTTCTTCCGAACTCTCTCCTTCTTCCGCCAATGCATTGAGTGCACTCAGAGAAAGCTGTGCTTCGGAAATCTCATCTTCAATTTCCTTTGCGCCTTTTTCCTGCTGTTCCACTTTGTTTGTCAGTTCCGCTATGGTTTTGGTCGCAACAGCCAGCTGATCGTTGACATCCCGAAGAGCAGCACTGCCGCTTTCATAAGCAGCATTCAGATTTTCCGCAAGAACACTCTGCACATCATCCGACAGTCTTGCATACTGCACCGCCTGATTTTTGGGAATCAGATCCCGGTCGAGCAGAGCAAGAATCGCCGGATGGAGCCGCTGCTCCACGGTCAGATTCTTATCAAAGAGTTTTTCGCTGACCCCGGTATAACGCACAGCCAGCGTTTTTGCATCTTCTTCCGAGACGCCGCCCTTTTTCCGAAGGTTTTCAATAAACCGGACGGTCGCTTTGCGGAATCTGCGTTCATCTCCCATACCGCCGCGGGTCTGGAGGTTTGCAGCATCAAGGACCAGCATTTCATCAAGCGGCTCCAGTCCCGTCAGCACTTTACAGAGGATCATCGCATATTTATTGTCACGGCGGTTTTCATAAAGCCAGCTGTAAGCACGGAATCTGCGTTCACCGGAGAGGATCAGATACTGTCCGCTTTCCTGGGTGCGGTCGGAAACAACGATATTATGGAGCAGACCATTGCGTTCAATATCCATGGCAAGTTCGATAATATCTTCTTCGGAATCCCCCTCTGCATAGTCATTCTGCGGATTGACCGCAATCTGTCCCAGAGGAATTGCTCGATAGTCATCAGCATCTGCCCCAAGGGAACGGTTCAGAAGGGTCTGGGTATCATGCAGCGGATCAATAACAGGAACTTTCGCAAGGCCAAGATCCATTGATTTCAGATTGATTTTTGCCACGATCATTCACCGTCCTTTCTGTGATTCTGTGCTGCTTTATATGCTGCGAGGCGTTCCATGACCTCTGTAAACAGCTCTTTATAGTCTTTGGCCGGGTTGGAACGCGGATCTTCGATTACAACAGGTCCGCCGAGGGTTGCGTCGTTGACAGCCTGACCTTTTCGGATCTCGGTTTTCAGTTTCAGTCCGCTGTAATCGCCGGTCTGCAGGTTTTCTCTGAGTACCTTCGTAAAGTTTACTTTTTCCACGATGGTCAGAAGAATACCGAGGATGTTGATCTCCATCTCATTTTCCCGGTTAATGGTTTCGATCAGACGATAGGTCTCATTGAGACTGTCGATGGAGTATTTGTCCGGATGGAGGGGGATAATGATCTGATCTGCAGCGTAAATGCCCGACAGGGAAAACGTATTTTTCCCCGGTGGGGTGTCGATCACAACAAAATCATAGTGGGTATTCTCGATGTTCTGCAGAATAGCAGATAAAAATGCGTATTCCGGATAGTTTCTCGTCTTATGAAGAATCTGTGCCTGATCCGGTATCATCAGCGAGAATCCGCTGCAGGGAATGATATCGACATTTTCAAGCTGTGTGGTATGAATAAAATGATCGGTCGTACATCCCGGAAACCCGAAGGTACGATAGGCATCAAACAGGGCAGCGTTATTGAACGCCTCCCGGTTCTTTCCGGTTGCTGATAGGGTCGTGTTGCCCTGTTCGTCCATATCCACCAGCAGCGTACGGAAACCGTGCATTCCCATCTCCGCAGCAAGATTGACAGCTGTCGTCGTCTTTGCGACGCCGCCTTTCGTCACAGCAACGGTAATAACCGTCGTATCAGCACCCGGTACAATGGGACTGAGTGCCGGTGCTTTTGTCGGCAATATTGCCATATTGGTTGTCCTTTCCTTTCGTCCGATGTGCATCCCCGTCTTATACGAAAATGCCTGCGAAATACAGATGACCTGCCGTCAGGGACAGCAGTTTTCGGAAATCTGCAACAGTTTTCCGTATTCTGTGATCACACGGAGGCTATGACAGTATTATATCACAGATTCCGGAAATCTGCAATAGTTTCGCCAAAATCTGTTGTAATATTATAATATAGGAAGAAAATCTCCTGAATGTGCCATCGACTCCCTATTGCATCATGATTTGTTGCAGGTTTTCAGAATCACGCATACGATCGGTTCCGATATTCTTTCCGTCTCACCTCTGCTGACTGTCTGCTCCGTTTGACATCGGATGTGTATCGTTACATGTAAACCGTTTTACTGTGTTTACAACCCGTGTAAATCGTTTTATACCTTGATTTTCCGACGATTTTTTTCATATATTCATGTTTTTTGACTTGCGTTTTGTCGTTTTTTATGATATACTTTTCAACGGCATTCATCCCCCGATACGATGCAGAACGGTCTTTTGTGCGCCTGCAGAAGATGCTCTGCTGCTATCATTTACAATACAATTTTCATATACGAGGAGGGAAACCAGATGCCGGCAAGTATATCCGTAAAACTCGAAGGTCTATTTGAAGACGAGTTTCATAAAGAACTGATCCGGGCCTGCTATCAATATGAATCCCGTTCTGTCGCCGCTGCCTATAAGAAGCTGTCCATGGAGCAGTTTGTGGAGCTGATGGAGACCGCCATCGCACAGTCAGGATACACGGAGAAATCAGAGCTCGGAGAAAACGAACTACGTGCCTTTGCACAGATTTATGATAAGATCCTCCGCAACGCTATCAAGGATGTGCAGGAGCTCCGTTCCATCATTCCCAAAGACGTCTTCATTACCAACTCCCGTGTGGCAAATGAACTTCCGCACATGTCCCCCAATAAGGAAACCCGTCTTGCGGTCGGGCGAAAGGGCAGTCAGCTTGTAGAAATCAAATCCACCATCAACTTCAATGATAAAAACATTCAGCTTGCCAATAACGCTTCTATCACTGCGTATGACAAGATCGTTCACGACGCCGTCTGCAGTCTTTACGCTGCCGGCAATGAAACCTTCACTCCGGAAATGGTCTATCGAGCCATGAACGGTATGGTGGAATCCGAATTTGTCTCTCCGAAGTCCATCAAGATGATCGTGGACTCTCTTGAAAAGATGCGCGTCACAGATATTTCCATTGACTATACCGATCAGATGCGGATGCTGAATCCTGATGATCCTTACGATCTCGCCCGGGTCTCCGGCGCGATGCTCCAGATGCAGAAAGTCACGGTTTCCACAGGCGGTGTTACCAAGTGGGCGTACCGCATGGTTTCGTTCCCCATCGTTTATGACTATTCAAGGCTGGTCAAACAGATCATTCCCATCCCGCTGCAGCTGCTCAATACCAAGGAAACTACACGATCCACTGATACGGTCATCATCATCCGTCAGTATATCCTTCAGCGCGTGGAGCTCATGAAGAACAAGAAGAACAACATGAATTCCCGCATCATCTCATACGATTCCATCTATGAGCTTCTTGACACCCCCGATGACCGCAAGCTCCGGGCTACCATCCGTTCCCAGACAGAGCGTCTTCTTGATAACTACGTCAATATCCATTACATTGACAGCTATGAGATCGTCCGCAAGGGACGTGCGATTACCGGCGTACAGATCAAGCTGGTCGAGGGTTCTTCCGAAGAAGAGTCCTGATTTTACCCCCAATAACATCGGACATACCGTGTTTTCAGCGGTATGTCCCTTTTTATTGGACCCATTTCCGGGGGAATTCGGAGTGCCCTCCGGCTACGATCTGGTCTCTTATGTTGAAAAGCCGGGGGTTCTCATGCCTTTCTGTTGTGGGACCATGCTTTTCAGCGGCTTTTTCACTCTTTTCCGGGACTATTCCGACCGTTTTCCCTCCTTTTCAGAAGATTTTTGTTTCTTTCCACTGCGCTGTCAGCCATTTTCGGCACTGTTTTCCGGTTTCCCTTGAAATGACCTCCAATAAGTCAGGACACGACCTCCAATATCTCGGTACACAGTACACAAACGGGGAAAACTGTGGTATAATAAGGTAAAAGTACGGTCGTCTCCGTGCTTTTTCGGTTTTTTCAGCCTTTTTCTTATCCCTGGTCAGTTCTTTCTTGCCGGAATACAAGTAATTCTGTTCTCTTGCCAAAGCATAATCAGCCTTGGTTTTCGCACAGATTCCCACCATTTTTACCCCCAATAACATGGGACATATATCAGAATCCCGGAATGTCATCCAGTTCACTTTACCGTTTATACCCCCAATATGGCGGGACATAAGCTGT
Source organism: Clostridia bacterium (assembly GCA_024404655.1). Lineage (GTDB taxonomy): Bacteria > Bacillota > Clostridia > Oscillospirales > CAG-272 > RGIG3925. The sequence continues at coordinate 6,608 of JAKSPR010000095.1, forward strand.
GCCGGATCTGTGATTTCAGCCCTTTTATCAGGGTGTTTCGCCAAGAGAATACCGTGCTGAGACCGTTCTGTTGTCCCTTTACCGTCCGGTTTCTACCGGAATTACCCCCAATATGGTGGGACACAACATGATCTGACCGTGCATTTGACCTCCAATAACAAAGGACATATTCACATTGTGCTCCTGCCTCCGATATCGTTTTTACCCCCAATACGGAAGGACATAAGATGGATTGCGACCTGATCTTCTGATAACTTTGTACCTCCAATAACAAAGGACATGAAGATGTTTTTCACCGGATGTGCTTTGTCCGCTGTGTCATCCAGCACATGAAATCCTCTCAGATCCGCTTTCTTATACCTCCAATACGGAAGGACATAGCAGTTCCCGTTGCTGCTGATATTGTGCTTTGATACCCCCAATAACATGGGACATTGCCGGCGCTTCGTTGATGCAGCGAATAATTCCTGCGTTTTTCCCCGGACTTTCAGAGCGCGGCATTTCGATTGATTTCCTGGCTGTCTCTCATTTTCAAACGCGCATTTTCCCCCGCAATATAGGATTTTTCCGCAGTTCTGAATCGGATCAACGGAGTACCTCCAATACGATGAGACAGTTATGATTCTTATGTGTTGTTATGCCTCCAATAAGTCGGGATTATATCCTCAAACAAATCGGTACATTGCTCCAATACGATAGGACATGACCTCCAATACGATAGGACATATAAGGAACAATAAAGCGTATTTTTCCCTTAGTTTACAAGATTTTTTTCGTCCTCTCATTTTCCTGTATGTATATGTATGTATTTATAGGTATCATGTAGTGTGGTCGTCCCTGCGGTTGACAATTTGCGGAAAATAAGGTATCCTTTGATATCATGTGATTTGTCTGCTTTCGTCAGAGTACGCAGTAATCTGCCTGTTTCTGATCCCGTCTATTCTCTGTTTTCTATCCATAGTACGCAAATTTCTGTTCCAGATTTTCTGTTTTCATTTTATTTTTCCGGAAAGGAGGTCCTGTCATGCCGAACGCAGAATTTCAGTTTGATTCAAATTCCGCGGTCATGAACGATCGTGTCAGAATGGAACGTTCTATATCTGACCAGGGTCATTCTGATCGCAGTCAGAATGGCTGTAGTCAGTTTGTCCGTGTTTCCAATGCGCTGCTCCGCAGTGTACGTTCTTCTGCTGACGACAAGAATGGATCTCCACGTTTTTCTTCCCTGCGCGAACTGGGGCTTTATATGATGCTGTCAGGAATCCTTTCCAATCCCGCCTTTATTTCTGCTCCGGGCGGTCTCCAGAGCCTCCTGCTCGGACACTGTAGAAATCGCTTTTTCAGTCTCCACGGCGCATGGAAAAAGCTCTCTTCTGAAGGGTGGCTTAAGCGTATCCGGATCCCCCGCGGTCTCAATCGTTTCATTGATTGCTATGATCTTCAGAATATGCCCAATCCCAAAGCGGCAGCAAGTGTCAATCTGTCTGCGTCTGCTGCAGAACAGTATCTTTCCGACCGCGGCGCATTTGTTCCGCCGACCGAAGATTTTACGAAGGTCAGTTATGCCATGCTTATGGATTCCCGCCTTTCTTTGTCCGCAAAGGGCCTTTATGCCGTGATTGCCCGTCTTCTTCGCCTGTCCGGTCTGCATCCGGAACTCCGCATTTCCAAGGATATGCTCCGCACGCTGTGCGGCGAGGGAAAAAATGCTTTCGACGGACTTTTCAGAGAACTTCGCACACTTGGCTATCTGTCTCTGGAACGCGGATGGGATGCAGAACAGGGAAAAATCTGCTTCCGTTATGTACTTTGTCCGGCTCCGACCGTAAATTCTGATGTTCCGGCTGAATCTCTCACGGCAATGGCAGAGGACACGGTATCGTCAAAAAAAGAACAGGTCATGGAATCTGCGAACAATATGCAAAGGGCTTCCGATCTTCCCGGTACCATTTCTGTCAGTACAGAAAAAAATATTGGCTCATCCGTTCATACGGGCAGTTCTGTTTCGGAAAAGAAGTCTTTCGCAGCAGTCATTGTCCCGTCAGAGCAGGATATCAGGCGCTCCGTACAGGAACAAATCGAATATCCCGTTCTGCAAGCCGATTATCCAAAAGAACGTCTTGATTTTATTGTATCTATTCTGTCAGACGGAATCCGCGGTGCGCTCAGAAAACCCGGACGTCTGATTTCCCTCGGTGCCGATCAGCTTTGTGCTGAGGAAATTGCCGATCGTTATAAGGCTCTTGACTGCGAGGATATACGGTTTGTTCTGGATTCTTATAAAGAACAGTCTCATTCTACCAAGATCCATAATGCACGAAAATATCTGATGACCTGTCTCTATCATGCAAAAGAGAATTTCCACATGGCACTCGATGCATTCGGCAGTCATATCTGCGGAGATGCACTGCCTATATGATAGATTTTTTCTTCCTGCATACCTTCTTCTAGTAAAGATTTTCCATCCTTGTCCTGGTTTGTTTATTTATGATCACCTGGTTCTGCCTCAGTTTTTGCTGAATATTCCCATTTAACCACGTCCGTCCCAGATTTTCCCGCTAAGCGTTATCAAACAGCGGTTTGTTCTGCACGTCTTTTTTGATTCCGGTGATTAGCAGGGACGGAATGGTGTTTTCTTATTACCGACAGCATATAAACATATATGCTTATATGAGGACGATTTGCTTGCACAGAGCGCTTTTCTGCGCTGTAGCCGATCAAAAGCTGCTATGCCGTATGATTCCCACTGAATCCTTATCAAAAATTCGTGTCAGAAACGCATTTTTCCGCATCGGACGATCTATTTTCCGGTGCGGATTCTTTTTTGTCATATTATACCCCTG
>JAKSPR010000096.1 GCA_024404655.1 Clostridia bacterium
AGCCGTATTCCAGTCCGAATAATTTTCCGAACCAACCGGCGTGCGTGTCGCCGTTAATGATACCGACTGTGTTGGAACCGAAGGGTTTCTCCCATTTCGCAACAAAGTAAGAGGTCAGCTGAATGGCGATGTAGTTCATCATCAACGTGAACAGCGTTTCGTTGGTGTTCCAGCGGGATTTGAAGAATGCGGGAATAAAGCCCCACAGTGCACCGGCTGCGACACTGGCGATGATCATGACAAGGAACAGAACCGCGGAGGGCAGCTTGCCGCCGAGGTAGATCATGCAGGCCGCGGTCGCGATACCGCCGACAAGAACCTGACCTTCCGCACCGATGTTCCAGAAGCGCATCATGAAAGCAGGTGCAAGACCCAGGGAGATGCAAAGCAGCATCATCATTTCACGGATGGTCTGCCAGCTGCGGCGGGGAGTACCGAAAGCACCCTTGAACATCGTCTGATAGACCGCGATGGGGTTTAACTTGGTAATGGCAAAAATCAGAACAGCGCAGAGGATCAGCGCACAGACAAGACCGATCAGACGGATGGTCCATGCCTTTTTCTGCGGAACGATGCCGCGCTTGATAATGCGGACAAACGGTTCTTTGGTATGGGAAACAGCATTGTTTTTCATAGACCCGGTACTGACTCCTTTCACTTGCGTCCCTTGACCATCAGCGCACCGACTTCCTCTTTGGTCGCGGTGCGTGCGTCAACGATGCCGGTGACCTTGCCGCCGCAGAGAACCATGATGCGGTCGCAGAGCTCCAGAAGAACGTCAAGGTCTTCACCGACATAGATGACGGCAACACCCTGCTTCTTCTGATCGTTGAGCAGATTGTAGATGGTGTAGGAGGTATTGATATCCAGTCCGCGCACTGCATAAGCAGTCATGAGGACCGTCGGCGCAGCCGCGATTTCACGGCCGACCAGAACCTTCTGGACATTACCGCCGGAGAGACGGCGGACAGGGGTGTTGATGCCGGGCGTGACGACTTCCAGTTCTTCCAGAATCCGTTCAGCCAGCTCTCTGGGACGCTTCCGGTCGAGGAACAGGGACTTGCCGTCGTCGTAGTTTTTCAGCATCATGTTGCCCGTCATGCCCATAGAGCCGACCAGACCCATGCCCAGACGGTCTTCGGGGACGAAGGACAGATGAATGCCGAACTTCCGGATCTGCTTCGGCGTCTTGCCGATAAGATCCTTGACCTCGCCGTTCTGTTCGGGATCGAGATATTCAATGACAGATCCGGGAGACGTTTTCTGCAGACCTGCAATGGAGTCGAGCAGCTCTTTCTGGCCGCATCCGGAGATACCGCCAACACCGAGAACTTCGCCTGCATAGGCATCGAAGGTCACATGGTCAAGAACAGTGACCCCTTCGGGGCTGAGAACGGTCAAATCATGGACGGCCAGACGCTTTTCCTTGTTTTCCACCTGATCGCGGGCGATGTTCAGCGCCACACGCTTGCCCACCATCATTTCGGTGAGGGATGCTTCTGTCGCATCAGCGGTGGAAACGGTGTCAATGTACTCACCATGGCGGAGAATGGATACACGGTCCGCAACAGCGAGAACTTCATTCAGCTTGTGAGTGATGATGACAACGGCTTTTCCGTCTGCACGCATGTTGCGGATGACGGAGAACAGCTTGTCGATCTCCTGCAGCGTCAGAACGGCAGTAGGCTCGTCAAGAATCAGAATATCCGCACCGCGGTAGAGCACTTTGACGATTTCCAGCGTCTGCTTCTGGGAGACAGACATGGTGTAGACCTTCTGATCGGGATCGACTTCAAAACCGTATTTATCGCAGATGGCGCGTACTTTGCGTGCAATCTCTTTTTTGTCATACTTACCTTTTTCGTCAAGACCGAGTACGATGTTCTCGGCGGCAGTGAAAACGTCGACCAGTTTGAAGTGCTGGTGAATCATGCCGATCTTCAGATCAAAGGCATCTTTGGGGGAACGGATGGTCACGGGCTTGCCGTTGACCTGAATCTCGCCTTCGTCCGGGAAGTAGATACCGGACAGCATATTCATCAGCGTCGTTTTACCGGAACCGTTCTCGCCGAGCAGCGAAAGCACTTCGCCGTAGCGGATGTCCAGATTGACGTTCTGATTGGCTTTGGTGGAACCGAAGCTCTTGGAAACACCGATCATGCGGATCGCGCTGACGGGTGTCTGTTCGTTGTTTGCCAAAATCATCATCCTTTCGATGTTGGGTTAAGTCCCGGTTGTCAGGACCATAGCCGCAGGTGTCATCACCATGCGGAACCGGGAAATCCGTGGGGGAAGAACCTCCGTCATGCCGGAGACCCTTCCATAAAATGCTCATTCTTTAGATGAGCACTTGCGTTTGTAAAAAACGAACCGGGCTGCCGCAGGTTCGGTGCGGCAGCCCTATCGTTTCAAGACGAAAATCAGTTGTTTTCGGTGATACCGTCGATGCGGATATCGAAGTAAGGAGCGGAACGCATCTCGGACTCATGGAAGTAACCGTCCCAGATTGCATTGGTCTCGCCCTGGAAGTCGCCGTCAACGTCAGCCAGATACTCGGTGAGGTTTGCACCGCCGACAGTGAACTTGGAGGTATCGAATACCTTCAGAGAACCGTCCTTGAGCGCCTTAATGACCTCATCAACCTTAGCCTGAGTGCCTTCTGCTGCGGAGGAACCGAGAGCAGTGATGGCAACAGCGCCGGTCTCATAGCCTTCTGCCCAGTCGGTCTTGATGGTCTCGCCGTTTGCGGCAGCCTTGAATGCGTAGGTGTAGTAAACACCCCAGTTGTTGGTAGCGGAGGTCAGAGCTGCGGTGGGAGCAACGGAGAGCATGTCTACGTTGTAACCGACGGAGTAAACGACCTGACCCTTGTCAAAGAGTGCCTGGATTGCGGAGGGAGCGCCGGTGGAGTCTGCATGCTGTGCGATGATGACGCAGCCGTCAGCAGCGAGAGCTTCAGCAACGGTAGCTTCTGCGGTGATGTTGAACCAGGAGTTGGTGTAGGTGACCTGCATGGAAACGTTTTCGATAACGCTCTTGACGCCCAGGAAGTATGCGGTGTAACCGGAGACAACCTCTGCGTAAGGATATGCGCCGACGTAGCCCAGCTTGATGTTGCCGGCTGCATCGTAGTTTGCGTCAGTCAGCTTGCCTGCAGCAACGAGCTCCTGGAGCTTCATGCCGGCGACAACACCTGCAACGTAGCGGGACTGGTAAACGCCGGTGAAAGCGTTCTTGAAGTTAGCGAGCTTGGAAGCGGCAGCCTGGTCGCCGGTGCAGGAGACGAAGGTGACGTCCGGATACTCGGTAGCAGCCTGCTGCATGTAGGACTGATGACCGTAGGAGTTGGAGAAGATGATCTTGCAGCCCTGCTCGACAAGGTCGATGGCAGCGTCATGGCACTTTTCATCTTCGGGAACGGTGTACTTCCAGATAACCTGGCTGTCATCCATGTTGAGAGCTTTTGCAGCTTCACGGATACCGACCATGTGTGCGTAGGTGTAGCCTTCGTTTTCATCGCCGATCAGAATGATACCGACTTTGAAATCAGAGGATACGGAGGAGCCGCAGGAAACACATGCCATGCCGACGGCGATGAGCATGATTGCTGCGAGAACCAGAGAGAGAATCTTTTTCATAAGATTTTCCTTTCTGCCTTCCGGCATTCCCCGGAAACCGGAGAATATGTCCCGTGCGCAGAAGATTTACGCCCGGGGTATAAAGTCGAAATACCTGCAAAAAATAAAAACGGAGACGGAATACGGCATCCGGTTTCCGATAGAAACCGAAGACCGCAGGGACAGCATTTTTACTTTCTTCAGGTACTTGTCACAACGATATTATTATACACATTTTGGACGAGAAAAGCAATGCCCAAAACACGACAACCGATGAAAAAATTTTCACAGGTTTTTGTGCATTCTGCCAACCTTTGGGGAAAAACAGGAAAAAAACACTACGCCCACAGTCCCGGACAGCCTGCAAACCTTTTCAGAATGTTTATCAGTCATTCACAGGAAAGAAACATTTTTGGTATATCCTAAATAAATAAGGATATCTGTATTCTGTGTTCTTTTTCTTTCCTGAACACAGGGTATTCCGATATCTCTCTGTTACTGACCGAAAGGATAGATTTGACCATGAAAAAAGAACTGATGCATGAAGTATGGCAGATCGACGATTTCCGTTCTCTGCTCTGCGGCATAGAAGATAAATACGGCGAAGCGCCCGCCTTTCTATGGCGCGATTCTACAGCCGAAGACGGCGTTGCCGTGCGCAGTTATCAGACCTTTGTGACCGACGTCCGCGCACTCTGTTCCTTCCTTGCTGCCCGCGGCTATACCGGAAAGAACATCACCGTTACAGGTAAAAACAGCTATGGCTGGGTCGTCTCCTATTTCGCTGGTGCGATCATCGGCAATATGGTCGTTCCCATGGATAAGGAGCTGCGTCCCGATCAGTATCAGACCCTGACGGAGGATTCCGAAAGTGCAGCAATCCTCTATACCCCCGAAATGGAAGAAAAACTCACAGGCTGCAAAGCTGATCTGCTTCCCCTGACCGCGCTTGGCGACTACTGCACCGAAGGCCAGCTGCTCCGCGATACCGGAGACCGCGCATTCGAGAATGCCGTCATCGACCCCGATGCACCTTCCGTGCTTCTGTATACCTCCGGCACCATGGGTGTCGCCAAAGGCGTCATGCTGTCCCAGAACAATATCTGCTCCGATATCATGTGTGTCCGCAAGAAGATTTATGTCGGTGAAAAGGACCGTGTCCTCTCCCATCTTCCCCTTCATCACACCTATGAGTGCATGACAGAGCTTGCCGGTCTCTATTCCGGCGCAAGCATCGCCTATAATGACGGTATGCGCCGCCTCCCCGGTGATCTGCAGCTGTTCAGACCCACCATTCTCATCACTGTTCCTGCCGTGCTGGAATTCCTTACGAAATTCATCCGCAAGGGGTATAAAGAGGCTCGCGGCGGCGGCGTGCTCATGGCCGCCCAGAAACTGGCTTCCGGCAGCGCAGGTCTGACCGTCGGTCTGTTTTCCGAGGATGCTGCCATGAAGCAGAAGAGAAAGATCTTCTCCACCGTCGACCATTTCTTCGGCGGCGAGCTTCATACCTTCCTTGTCGGTGCAGCACCCCTTGCTCCCGAGATCATTCATCTGGTGGAGCAGTGCGGCTATAAGGTCTACTGCGGCTACGGCCTGACCGAAACCTCCCCCATCGTCATCGAGCAGGGCGACGATTACCGCTCCGCAGAGGACAGCGGCAAGCCTGTACCCGGCGTTGAGATCCGCATCGACGATCCTGACGGAACCGGCGTAGGCGAGCTCTGCATCCGCGGCCCCATGGTCATGAAGGGCTACTATAAGAAGCCCGAAGCGACTGCAGAGGCCATTGACGAGGACGGCTGGTTCCACTCCGGCGACCTTGCCATGAAGACAAAAACCGGCGCTTATGCCATCACCGGCAGAATGAAGTCCATGATCGTCTCCCCCACCGGCAAGAAGATTTTCCCGGAGGAACTGGAAGCATATCTTATGAAGGACGATGCCATCGGCGAGTGCCTTGTCTATGCCGAGGACAAAAACGGTAAGCAGCAACTGGTTGCATCCGTTTACCCCGATGAATCAGTCCTCACCTCTGCCATCGGTGTCACCGCTGACGATGAGACTTATGAAGAAAAGGAACGGAAGTATTTCTCCGACCTGATCTCCAGAACCAATGCTTCTTTCCCGGTTTACAAGCACATTTCCCGTCTTGTCATCCGCAGAAAGCCCTTTGTCAAGACCACCACAAGAAAGATCCGCAGAAACGATGCGGAAAACAAGACCGAGGAATAAGTCCTCACCATCCCATGAATATTCACAGGCTGTCATACGGAAGTATCTGACAGCCTGTAATTACATACCAGCCAATGAATATATAAAACTGAATAATGAAAGGATAATTCTCATGACAACGAATGAAACCAAGGCCTGCTGGATCTGGTATACCGGCGATTTTGAAGTATACCACAGCATGCTCTTAAATGACCGCAGAGAACAGAACGGCTTTGACTATACCTGTATGTGGCGCTCCACAAGACCGGAATTCAACGTCCGCTTCAACGCAAATGTCGATATCCCGGAGGATTCCGTATTCACCGTCCATGTCAAGGGCAAAGGATATCTCCGCCTCGACGGTCACAGCCAGCGCATTGATATCCCCGTCCATATCACCCGCGGCAGACACGAGCTTCGTTTCGAGGTCAGCTGTCTGGAAACTTTCCCGGCTCTCTACATCGACTCCGAATATGTCAAGACCGGCGCAGACTGGAACTGTGAACGTTATGATGAAATCTGGCGCCCCGTCGGATGCGAACCCGCGATGACTTCCCCCGATGACGACCCCGCCGTGTTCCCGTTCTCCTATGAGGATACCCCCGTCAGAGCAAAGGAAAATGTGGATTCCGGTAGTCTTCTTGACTTCGGCACCGAGACCTTCGGTCCCGTCACCGTGACAAGAACAGCCGCTATGGGAAAAATTCTCATCAGCTACGGCGAATCCCGCGAGGAAGCCCTCGACTATGAGCACGCTATCATCACGGAAACGCTGGAGTCCGGAGAGGACAGCGTCACCATGCGCAGCCGCGCTTTCCGTTATCTCTTCGTCCGCACCGAAAACGGAGCAGAACCCACCGTCACGGCAAAGCTCGAATACATCCCGATCGAGGATAAGGCGTCCTTCTCCTGCGATGATGAACTCCTTTCCGATATCTGGAAGATCTGCACCCGCACTTTCCATCTGAACAGCCGTGAATTCTATCTTGACGGCATCAAGCGTGACCGCTGGGTATGGTCGGGAGACGCATATCAGTCTTATATGGTCAACCGCTACCTCTATTTTGAGCCGTCCATCATCAGACGTACCATTCGCGCTCTGCTCGGCAAGCGTCCCGCCGTCCGCCACGTCAATACCATCAATGATTACTCCGCATATATCATCATCGCTGTCTGGGAGTATTATTTCGCCACCGGCGATATGGACTTTGTCAATGCAGTCTGGGACGATATCACCGATCTTTACCATTTCATCGTCTCCCGCCTTGATGAAAAAACCGGATATGTTGTCGGACGTCCCGGCGACTGGATCTTCATCGACTGGGCGAATATTGATAAGGACGGTCCTCTCTGCGCAGAGCAGATTCTGCTCTGGCAGACCTACCTTTCCATGGCCCGCCTGACCGCACTCCGCGGCGAAACCGATCCCGGCTATCAGGAAAAAGCGGATGCATTGAAAACGTCCATTCTCCGTGACTACTGGGATGAGGAGCGCGGCGCGTTCATCGACTCTTATACTTCCGGTAAGAATTGGGTTTCCCGTCACCCCAATATCTTTGCGATCCTTTATGATTTCGTTGACCAGAACACCAAGGAACGCATTGCGGCAAATGTCCTCCACGGAGACCTTGCAGAGCCTATCACAACCCCCTATTTCAAGTTCTTTGAGCTGATGGCTCTGTCCAAGATGGGAGATATCGAAACCACCCAGAACTATATCGACGAATACTGGGGCGGTATGCTGAAGCTCGGTGCAACCACCGTCTGGGAGCAGTTTGACCCCAGAAAACATGGCGTGGAACACCTCGAAATGTACGGCATGCCCTACGGATGCTCTCTCTGCCACGCATGGGGCAGCGGTCCCATCGCATTGCTGGGTCAGTTCTGCGCCGGTGTCACACCTACCTCCGTCGGCTATGAAACCTTTGATGTCGCACCCCAGCCCGGCCGCTATCAGCATTTTGACGCCGTCGTCCCCGTACAGGGCGGTACAGTTGCCGTTTCTTACCGTGACGGCAAGGTAAAGGCCCGTGCCACCGTCCCCGGCGGAACGTTGAAATTCGCAGGTAAATCTTGTGAAATCCCCACCGACTGTGACGCAGTCATTGAAGCATAACACCGATGAATCAGGAGATGAACCAAATGAACCGGAGCCCATCGTTTGAATACGGCTATGATGTGCAGAACTATATTTCTAGGGCCGTTGAAATCTTCAGAACGGAATATCATTATCACTGGGCAGATGCTTCCATCTTTAATTCCGAGACCCGCTATGCCATCGAAAAAGGAGAGGACGGCGCATATCACTACATCCGCTCTGTCACATTTTCCGATGACGATGTAGAAACGGAGATCCTTGACGTCGATCCGTGGTCTCCATATCCCCGGGTGGAAAATGCAGAAGACTTTATCCGCCGCATTGTTTCCGATCAGGAATACTGCGTCTTCCACAAAAATCACCCGGTCGCAAACTATCGGGTTTCCGTGACACCCGGTCTGAAAGTTGACGGCTGGTATATCGAACGCTACGAATTTAACCGTCTGGAAACCGGCGACTATGCAGCCTTTGTACAGGCAGGTGACCGCACGGGCGGCGCTTCACGCGACTTTTTCATCCCACCCGAATTCTTTTCCGGCACTACCTTCGACGAATTCCTCACCCGGTATGAGACCCTCGTCCCCGCATCGGCTTTCGGCCTGTCCGCAGATGACCTCCGCAAAGATCCCGGTCTCAGGGCATTCCTCGGATTCAGCAGCTAACGCCCAGCCCTGCGCACGATATGCAGCCATAAAGCAGTGCCCCGCAGTACCGAAAAATCTTCCCAAAGACAGAAATCCTCCCGCCGGGCGTCGCCCGGACGGGAGGATTTTCTCTGTGTGATTTGTTTCTGTGAAAAATCAGACTTCAATATACAGCGTTACGATTTCAAAGTTGGAAACCGGAACCTTGACTTCCTTGCCTGCACCGATTTCGGAGATCTTGTTCTCCATCAGGTCGCAGAGAGAGATCTTCTTTGCGTCAAAACCGAGGTTCAGTGTGACAGTGGACTTCTTGTTCCATGCTTCATACATACGGACAATGATGCCCTTGCCGTCTTCTGCCTGCTTGACCGTCTCAATGATGACGTTCTCACAGTCTGCAGAAACCAGGCTGTAGGATGCGGGCAGCTTGCCGCAGCCTTTTGCAGGAGCAGCTTCCAGCGGACGGTTCAGCTTGTATGCTTCCGCAATGGTGCCGCCGTGACGGAAATCACCGGCATGCGGATAGAAGGCATAGGTGAAGATGTGCTCGCCGTGATCGTTCTCGGTGTTCGGGTGAACGCCGCACTTGATCATGGTGATGGTCATCTCGGAGCCGGAAACGCTGTGACCGTACTTGCAGTTGTTCAGAATGGAGACACCGTAGCCTTCCTCGGAGCGGTCGGCCCACTTGTGCGCACAGACGTCAAACTTCGCAGCATCGCAGGAGGTATTCTCGTGGGT
>JAKSPR010000097.1 GCA_024404655.1 Clostridia bacterium
GCGGAACCCGACGCATACACTGTCATCAAGCTTTCCGCCATATATCCAGTTTTTTTTTTTTTTTTCCAGTTTTTAATACCCAAAAATTCTTAAATTCACGCCTGTTTGCAAAAGAACCACACGAAATGAGTTTTTATGCCAATTTTCGTTGCAAACTGGCAAAGCTTCGCCCATTTTCGTCATTTCTCAGCATTATTGTAGCAGATATGGTATCAGAAATCAAGGTTCGTATTTTTTAGTTTATGTCCGAATTTTAATAACAGTTTCCTGTAAAGCACACGTCACAAAAAAACGCCCTGTTCTCATAGCCATTTGAGAACAGGGTGTATGTGATTTCGCCTGTATGGATTGTATCAGTTCCGGATATCCGCATGCCCCGCACGGTATTCCTGCGGCGTCACATTCGTAGTTTTTTTGAACAGACGATAGAAAAAGGCAGGATCTGTATAACCGACAAGACCAGCGATCTCAGCGATAGTCTTGTTCGTTCGTTCCAGAAGTTCACTTGCTTTCTTGATTCGTGTATTCTGTAAATACTCCCGGAACGTCATTCCCGCATTCTTTGTGAAAATGATGCTGAGATTGGAAAGACTGAAATTGACATTCTTGCTGATTTCAGAAAGCGTGATTGGCTGCGCATAATTGTTTGCAACGTATTCTTTGATGTAATGGGTGATATCCCGTCCGTCATCACCAATGTTGCTCACATTACGCACAAGGTTGATGATTGCAACAGACAGATAGGAACGGATGACCTCCATGTACTCTTTGTCCTTTTTCTGATATTCGTGCAGCATCTGCTGCATCAGGAAAAGAATCTTTTTATCCGCATCGTGATAAATATTCATAGTCGGAATACTCTCAAAATTCCTGGAATTGAAATGAATCAGATAATTGTTGATAAGATCGTTAAACTGATGCGCATGGACAAGCGCTCTGTCCAGAAACTGCGGCAGAAACATGCAGTTTATGATGGTGAATTCTTCGTTTTCGGAAACCGATTCATAGCTGTGTGTATTGTCAATATCGATCAGAAAATAGTCACCCTCTTTGATCATCATTTTTCGGTTTCCGAGTGTATGGAGGGTTGTGCCTTTCAGAACGTAAACAAATTCAAAAAAGCAATGATGGTGTGCAGATGTTGTTTTATGATCGCAAAGTTCCAGACAGATTCCGTCCTTCATAACCATACCGGTGCATTCTTCCAGGTGTGTCATAAATCCCCCACATTAAAATACGGACATAAACTCAAAAATACGAACCTTGATTTATTATATCACATCTGCTACAATAAAGTCAAGCGCAATACATGCAAAAAATCGTGATTTTTCGGACATTTGCAGGAAGAATTTCAAGGAAACTTCCCGTTTTCAAGAAATATACCACAAATTGTCCCTGTCATAAATCCCACCTTCAGCATTAAAAGCAGAACATAGTATTTCAAAACTGAACATACATATAGCATCAGAAAGGAAGATATTATATGAAATACGAACTCTATCATTATTTAGCAATCCCCTCTGTTTACCGTGTCGGCACAGAAACTGAAATCGTGATCCGCCCACTGGAATCAAAATATGAATTCACAGACGGTGGGAACTATAAAGTTGCCATCCTTCCCCTTTCCACACGGCATGACATGATTGATCGGCTGGAGAAGATCACCGTCACCCCGAAAATCGTCAACGGTACTCTGCGTTTTTCTTATACATTCCCGAATGAAGATGAATACTATCTTCAAATGATCTGCGACGGAAAGAACATGGATAAGCTGGCCGTCTATGCACTGAATGACGACCTTTACGCGCTGCGTCCGCTGAAAGGTGACACCCATATCCATTCCTGCCGTTCGGATGGCAAGGAAACACCCGCAATCGTTGCAGCCAATTATCGCGCTGCCGGCTATGATTTCATAGGCCTGACCGATCATCACAAGTATGCACCTTCCGTTGAAGCAATCGAAGCATATAAAGACATCCGCCTCGGTATGACGCAGATGTTCGGAGAGGAAGTTCACTCCCCGGAAACCTATCTGCATATCGTCCATTTCGGCGGCATGTATTCCGTCAACAAAATTTTTGAAGATGACAAGGAAAAATTCTTAAAAGAAGTGGACAAGATCGACCGGGAATTGGGCGAGGGAATTCCATTCACCGATGCACGAAGCCGTTTCGTTTACGCTTCCGCCGTATGGTGCGTCCGTGAAATCAGAAAAGCAGGCGGTATTGCGATTTTCCCGCATCCTTTCTGGATCTGGACGGTCTACAACGTTCCCACTGAGATGACACGGCGCCTGATTCTCGGTGATGTATTCGATGCGTTTGAATTGATCAGCGGTCAGTCTGCGCATGAAAACAACTATCAGACGCAATTCTACTATACACTGAAGGACGAATACTGGTTGGAAAACGGCAGACCGCTAAAATTGCCGGTGCTTGGAGCCTCTGATTCTCACGGAACGGTCAACCGTTGGTTGTTCAACCATAAATTTTCCGTGGTATTTGCAAAGAGCAGACGGCCGGAGGATATTCTTGATGCTATCCGTAACGGCCAATCCGTCGCAGTCGAGATTTATGAAGAAGGCGAAACCCATGGTGTTCACAGCACCGCCGAAAGCTATGGTGTCCACGGCGATTACCGTCTGATGGCTTACGGTCGGTTCCTCTGCGAAAACTACTTCCCGCGAACCCAGAAACTGTGTGCAGTAGACGGTGCTTTGATGCAGGAATACAGTATGGGATCCGAAGAAGCAGGCAGACTGCTTGCCATGCGTGCAGATGTGACAGATCAATTTTATCAGATGTATTTTGGAAGATAAAGTATCAGGATATCCATTGTTTTCTGTGAGCACACTATCGTAAACTGTCACGGGGACATTCGTATTTCATTATCTGTTGATAATAATTCTATTGATACTGGACTTTCTTTTGAATCTGCGATATAATTAAGTGAAATCTGTCTGAAAGAAGGAACTACACTATGCTGCTGTCCGCATGTACTGGTACTGCTGCCCACATCTGCCCGGATAAAGATCCTTTTGTTACACTGAAAGAGATCGGTTACGATGCCTGTGATTTCGGTGATCCTTGTTTTTTGTTCGGAGTACAAGATCCTGTCTATCTTGGTGATGAAAAAAAATTCAACGCGTATTTTGAAGAGAAATACAAACGAGCGCAGGATGCAGGCATCGTTGTTGGTCAGGTTCACGCACCGTTTCCTACATTCGCGCGTATACCGCTCACTCAGGATCAGGTGACGGATGGCATCCGCCGTGCTGTCCTTGCAGCCGCTGTGATGCACGCACCATATCTTGTTGTTCATCCGGCACAGCCGTATGACTGGTCGGACGACCGTGACCCTGCTTATACAAAAGAGGTTAATTATAAGATTTTCTCCGCCATTCTGCCTACGGCGGTCTCCTGTGGTGTTTGTCTCGCACTGGAGAATATGCCGAGCCATGTAGCTCATATCCCCTCCTCATCACCGGAGGAGTGGCGCGATTATGTTGATATGATGGATTCCCCGAATTTCCGTGCTTGCCTTGACACGGGGCATGCGAACATGGCAAAGTACCATACACTGATGGCGCGTCGTTATGAGGCTGCTGATTACGTCCGCATCATGGAAGACCGTATCGTCTGCCTGCATGTTCATGACAATAACGGCATGAACGATCAGCATACAGCTCCTCGTGTGGTTCCGGAAGGACACGTTCTATGGGATGAGCTGTTGGAAGCACTCAAAGAGACAGGTTATAAAGGTACCTTCAGTCTGGAATCTGATTTTGCTTTGAAAATGCCCGAAGCTGTCCGTCTGCATGCCGAACAGTTCCAACATGACATGGTTCGTGCGATGCTTCTGGAACACGGCCTGTGATTTGTTCCATAGCGGCAATCAAAGCCAACGGCGGAAGGCACCTACAAAATTTTAAGGAAAAAAGTATTACATTTGATATTTCCCTTGCCGCTGTTGAACTTGATGGTACTGCGTTGGTGTTTGTTCCTGAACGGTTTAGAACAACGGAAATATCCGAAGCTGCTGTTGCCAAAACAGGAAAGATGACCGTCACTAATCATGACGGTCAATTTTTGCGATACGAATGGGGGTCGGTTATACCGACCCCCATGGATTCATCTCAAAAAAGACATCTCTGTGGAGTTCACAGAGATGTCGCTGTAAATTGAAACAGGTTATCAGTCCTTATAGTAGCTGTCCAGGAATTTCTCAAAGCTGTTGGTAAACAGACTTTCATTCTTCTGATAGTAGGAAGCAATATCCTTCTGGAACGCAACGCAGTCACGGATGATAAAGCCGGCACGCTCTGTCTGAACGCCATATTCACCAGCAAAATCAAGGACCAGACCGCCGCGGATGATGTCGAGCATTTCCGCACTCTCTTCGTCACGGGTAGTTTTACCCTTCAGAACCGTATCATAGTAAACCGGAACTACCTTCTCAGAACCAATGACACAGAGCGCTTCAGTGATCATACCGGAGAATGCAGGATCAGGAGCATCCACAGGAATCGTGACCATGGAACGCGCGTCACGGGAGGTTGTGAAATACCGCTCCTGCTGCTCATTTTCCTTCGGATAAGGAAGAATACCGAAGTCGGAATCCATGTTTCTCATAATGGAAGCATCGTCAAGAATACTCAAGAAGAACAGTCCCTGTCCCTGCATGAACATATCACGGGCCGGTCCGCGGGAATCCGCAACACCGAGGTTCTGGAAGAAGACGTCGTTATTCTTGAACGCAAGACCGAGACACAGTTCAGAAATCTTGACTGTTTTGTCATTTAAGAGGTCAAGTGAGAGCGTTCCATCCGAATTATGCTTCGTATAGGATAAACCAAAAGAGTTATGGAGATTATCAAAGGTCAGAGTATCATAATACAGCGCACCGTAGCGGTCATACTTATTCATCTTACCATCGCCGTTGACATCCAAACCGAAATCCTTGATCATGGAATAATAAGCATCATAAGTCCATTTTCCTGATTTAACAAGATCATACGGAGATTCAAAATCGTTCTCCGCAAGAAGTTCCTTGTTGAAATAAATGACCTGCATCTGCTCCCACATGCTGGTGGAGATATCACCGGTAATAGCAAAGAGCCTGCCGTTTACTGTCAATTCTTTGCGGATCAGTTCAGACCACCACGGGCTGTCCAGACGAAGATTCGGAATATCATTGAGGTTCATGTAAAGACCGTCTGCAAAGCCGTCACCAACGATAGCGGCATAACTGTCAATCAGATCAAACGCACCGTCACCGGCAAAGATTGAACCGCGGATCAGGTTCAGGATCTTGGTGCGGTCTTCCCATTCGCCGTCCACCGGAATCGGAACGATCTTTACGTTATAGCGTTCTTCGACCATCTGGTTGCGGATGTAGACACTGTCATTGAAGACCTCACCGGTCTGACCGTCCGACCACTGCTCGTCCAGATTGAAATTACGGATCGCAAAATGAAATTCCTTACCGTTATAATTGACCTGCTCAAGTCCCTGATAAGGATCATAAACTTCCGTGCCGCTCTCCTCCTGTGTTTCAATACCGGAGTTGCCTGCCGGAGCGGTATCCTTACCGGCAGCCGCAGGCTGATCACCGCAGGAGCTTACCACGAGTGCAGTGAAAAGACAAACCAAACTGACAATGCTTTTCGATTTCATTTTTATACCCTTTCCCAAATGATGTATTTTGAATTAGTTAACTCGTTTTTATTATAACAAAACAAATGATTATAGTCAATACTTTTATGTGGAAATGAGGAACGAGCAGGAATTCCCGAAGTAAATGCCGCTGCAGGTTCTGCTTCGGGGATTCAGGGTATGGAGGATTACCCGCTCGTTTCGACTTTAAGGAATTCTCGTATAGACCGTCTTTTCGGTACAGATACCGCCGCAGAGCATTTCCTGGAGAGTTCGATAACCCTCTTTGACAGCTCCGGGTTTTCCCTTGTCATCGGTGTAAACAATACCGAAATGTGCTTCGCCTTCCCAGTCATTGCCGGACTGGATGATATTCTCATCCATGAGTTCGTAAACAATGACAGCCTTCAGGCGAGAGGAATCATAGGCATTCATCTCGTTGAAGAATGTTTTCAGCCAGTAAGCCTGTTCCTCTTCGAGATATTTGCCGGAGTTCGCAGGATAATTGAACTCACAGATCATGAAATCATAACCGGGATAGCGTTCTTCCATTTCGTGAAGAAAAGCGCTGTTATCCCATGTAGTCAGATCGTACAGGTCGATACCGATGATATCCCAGGAAATGCCGGCCTCGACGTACCAGTCAAGCATGGGGAAATGGCGGCTTCCGATGTTGATGACAAGTTTCGCATCCGGTGCTGCGGCACGGAAGGCTTCGACCGCAGCTTTTGTTTTTTCAACGCATTCCGGAATCCGTTCGGGATTATAGTATTCTTTGGTCATGCCGGTCCAGTTCGTGATATTGTAATAGGAACCGTCATCCATTTTTGAACACCAGATATCCGTCTCGTTGAAAATCTGGAAATAATCAACTTTACCGGCGAGATTTTCAGCAGCAAAGGTCATGCGCTGAGCAACCTCTTCCGTGGTACCGCCCAGATAGTCCATGACCATCATGACCTGCATGCCATAGGAATGGCAGAGATCAATGACCCGGTTGATATAGGTCAGTGTTTCCGGCGTTGACGGGTTATAATTGATACGGTAGATTGTCGAACCCATCTCGGCTGCAAGCCGGATAATGGCCTCGGTGTTCTCTTCCGTATAGGGCATGTGACCCTTATTGTGGGCATTTACACCCCAGAGAATATCTTCTCTGAGACTGTTCTTTGGTTCAGAACCGTCTTCAAGCAGAAGCTTCTTATCACAGCTGTAATAATATGCACAGCCTTCATACAGTTCGGGTTTTTCCGTCTCTCCGTTCACCTGTACCGATGCAGCGCCGAACATATCAGCTTTGAATTTTTCCGCACAGTCAACGAGGGCATTGTCATCCACGCCCCACAGGATCACTTTGCCGTCGATCATACCGTAACCGCAGTATGCATTCTTTGCTTTACAGGCATCGGCAAAAACCGACGACTGCTCACGGTTGGTTTTACCGATCAGAATTTCAGTCGGGGAGATGGAATCATCCCCTTCAATCCAGTCAGTCCCAACGACAACGTCCTGCCCTGCATATTCGGAAAAAGCTGAACGCAAGTCCACGGAAATTCTGGTTTCCGATCCGTTTGCATAGTCGGACCGGATGATGGAATAACCGCCAAAATCTTGTGCTGTCATGATTACTGCTCCTTTGTTATCAGTGAGTTTATCGCTTTCAGTCTGTTCACCGCAGGAAGAAACGCCAAACATCACAGCAAACAGAAAAAGCAGAGTCAGCACTTTTCTGATAGGAAAGTACTTCATAATACGAACCTGCACTTTTGTAATCGTCTGAATGAAATCAATCAGTTGTCGCGGTAATACTGCAGAAGCTTGTCAAGATTCTTTTCATAGGACTTGACGTTCTTGTTCCACTGGGACGTGAGATCGGTCTTCTCCAGCGCATAAGCCATCGTGCCGTTGACACCGCCGATAACGCCTGCATAAACGTAACCGAAATCGAAGTAGATACTGTCACGCACGATCTGCATCATTTCCTGAGAACTTTCATCACGCGCATATTTTGTCTGCAGTGCCTTGTCGAAGTATGCAGGAGTGACAAGCTTCCAGCTCTCATAGTTCATGCACTCAAGAGCGGTTCCTGCAAGTTCGGGATTCTGAATGGTGTTGGGAACGAACAGAATAGAGGTCGTATCAACGGTCTCCGTACGATAGGATTTCTGCGCTTCATCATATTTGGGCATGGGAACGACGCAGAAAGGAGCTTCCATATCACGCAGGATCGTGCAGGCACCGAAAACGTCAAAGTAGAACAGAAGTCTGTTTTCCTTGAAGGTGTTTGCATCATTGATGCGGTTCCAGTAGGGGCTGTTGCAGGCTTCCATGACATCTTCATAGGCAGAGAGGAAACGGTCACCGAAAAGTGCAAGCTGAGGGAGATTGTCCTTGTCACGGGTAGTGTAGTCAATAGCAAAAGCATTGGTGAGCGCACGGATCGGCATTTCATGCATACCGACACCGAACATATCTGCATCGGAAGTCATCGCACCGTCACCGTTTAAGTCACCATAGATGTTCTTTGCCATGCTCGTCATCATCTCAAAGGTCCATTTACCGTTTCTGACTGCATCGTAGAGCGCGTCTGCACTGTAGTCATACTGTTCAAGCAGCGTCTTATTGGCATAGCCGCAGAATGCATATCTCAGCATAGAAGAACAGATATCGCCCATAGCGGTGTAGGTCTTGTCATTGATCGTGACGTTGTCGTTATAGCCGGCAACCCACCAGGGATTGGAAAAATCAATATTGGGCAGAGACTTGATATCTACGTACAGATTCTGCTGGATGGTCACAGGCATATAGTTCATGTAGCCTGCGATCAGCTGGAACGCGTCATCGCCTGCCATGATCGTGGAGGTCACATACTTGACAAATGCGTCCTTATTTGCCCAGTCACCGGCAATATCGATGACATTGACGTCAATGTTCAGATTTTCTGAAACAGCACGGTTACGTCGATAGACGGAGTAGTTGACGACGGCGCCGTTTTCAGATTGAGCATACATGTCATCCAGGTTTGTGGTACGGCACAGGATAGAATAGGTCGCACCGCCAAAGCCGCCTTCGGGGATCTGCAGTGTCTCATAAATGGATGTGGTTACCTCTTCCGTTGCGGCAGGGACCGTCTCAGCTGGCTTGTTGTCGGGAGCAGCTGAATCATCGGGAGCTGCAGCGGTTTCGCCGCAGGAAATCAAAGAAGATGTTAGGAGAGATGCAGTCAGCACAAGGAGCAGTGCAGCAGGAGTTTTTTTCATATCGGAATTCCTTTCTGATTTTTTAACATTATGACAGAACACAGAAGTCAGCACTCATATCGTCGGAATCATTGATTCGTGATTTTTTATAAACGCGAAAGGGTCATAACGGCATGCTGCAACCCTTCCGTGATCAGCAAAAGTATACTGCAGTGACTATTTTGCTCATGAACTGTTGGCAAAAAACGAGCTGCTGTTCCGGTATCGGTTCAGCAGCCCTGAAAATATGTCAGAATCTCAAAGACCCCGTCACCACAACCGGAGCGAAACAGTCAGAATCAGTGCTTCTTGGAAAGAACAACACCTGCAGCAATTGCCATAACAGCAGCAGCTGCAACGATGCCTGCGTCAGCAGTCTTGGGGGA
>JAKSPR010000098.1 GCA_024404655.1 Clostridia bacterium
GCAGGCGGAAGCCATAATCCACAAGGCTCTGCTTGCGTGCTCTGTCGCCGTTATACATGGCATGGACCTGCGGCAGCGTAACATGGCTCTCATCCACAAAGAGGATAAAGTCACTCGGGAAATAGTCCAGCAGAGTCATGGGCGGGCTGCCGGGCTGCCGGTTGGAAATCACTCTGGAATAGTTCTCTATCCCGGAGCAGTAGCCAAGCTCCTGCATCATTTCAATGTCATATTCTGTTCTCTGCCGGATGCGCTGCGCTTCAATCAGCTTGCCGTTATCCGTAAAATACTTTTCCTGTATATCACATTCCTGCCGGATGCGCTCAATGTCCGCCGGAGTGCCGTAGCCCTCCAGCAGATTGCGCAATGCCCGCTGCATCATAAGGTAGCCCGCAGGGCGCATACTGGAAGCGGAATAGAGGCGGTAGACCTGCCGTATGCAGAAGTACAGGACATTCATCAGACAAAGCTCCCATTCGCCCCCGGCCTTTTCCATGGGGCAGAAGGCCAGCAGCTTGCCCCGATAGGCGGAGTCATAGTGGAAATTCATCACATAGCAGCGCAGCCCCAGCTCTTCATAGGAGAGCTGCCATTCTTCGGGCAGATTTTTTATCTCCCACGAGCCGCCGCCGGAGGAGCTTCTGTGATAAAGCGCATTGGCACGGTTCCACATGGGGTGCTTTTTCTGATTTTTCCAGATAACCTGGGGGTCGGGCCGGACCAGGGTGTAGCTTCCCCACCGTTCCAGACGCATACCGTCGGAGGTGTCGAGAAGCTCATATTCTTTCCAGTGATTTGCTGCTATCATGTATTTTTTCTTCTCCGGATCATTCTTATTTTTCGGTATCTTCAAAGAGCTTCATCTGTGTTCCCTGAGTGCCGGGCAGATCGGCTCCGCCGTTTGCCGCCACATTGCGGAAAGGCAGACCGAGATGCTCATAGGCAAGGCGTGTTGCGCAGCGTCCGCGGGGAGTACGGTTCAGAAATCCGATCTGCATTAGCTACGGTTCGTAAACGTCCTCGATCGTAACCGCTTCCTCGCCGATGGTCGCCGCCAGCGTTTCCAGACCCACAGGTCCGCCGTCATAGAAGCGGATGATGGTCTCCAGCATCCGGCGGTCAACGGAATCAAGACCGAGGGCATCGACTTCCAGCGCGCGCAGCGCATAATCGGCGATCTCCCTTGTGACTGTACCGTCGCCCTTCACCTGTGCAAAGTCGCGGACACGCTTCAAGAAGCGGTTGGCGATTCGCGGTGTTCCGCGGGAACGGGATGCGATCTCTCTTGCGCCGTCTTCTTCGATCTTCACACCGAGAATATCAGCGGAGCGCAGGACGATGGTGGTCAGCTCTTCCACATTGTAAAGTTCCAGTTTCAGAATGACGCCGAAACGGTCACGGAGCGGCGTCGTCAGCTGACCTGCGCGGGTGGTTGCACCGATCAGTGTGAATTTTGCCAGCGGCAGTCTGATGGAGCGCGCCGCCGGACCTTTGCCGATGATGATATCCAGCGCATAGTCCTCCATGGCGGGATAGAGGATTTCCTCCACGGTGCGGGGCATTCTGTGGATTTCGTCGATGAACAGAACGTCGCCTTCCGCAAGATTGGTGAGCAGCGCCGCAAGGTCGCCCTGCTTTTCGATGGCAGGACCGGAGGTCACGCGGATATTGACGCCCATTTCATTTGCGATGATATTGGAAAGGGTCGTTTTACCAAGACCGGGAGGGCCGTAGAGCAGGACATGGTCCAGCGCTTCCCCTCTCTGCTTGGCAGCATTGATGTAAATGCGCAGATTTTCTTTTGCCTTGTCCTGACCGATGTAGTCGTCAAGGGTTTTCGGACGGAGCCCGGCGTCGAGATCGGAGTCTTCCTCCTTGCGCTCTCTGCCAACCAGACGGTTTTCGTAGTCAAATTCCTCGTCTTCGTCCAGGCCGTTTTCGGCGGGATCGTAAAGATTCTTCATACTGTATACTCCAAATGCGTTACTTTACAAGTTTTTTGAGGGCCGCTGTGATCATTTCCTCCAGCGGCATTGCAGGATCCATGCCTTTCAGAACGGATGCCGCCTCGCCTCTGGTATAACCGAGGACAAGGAGCGCATTGACTGCTTCCTCCACGTTGCTTTTTGCCGGCAGGAAATCGTCGCCGGAAAAGCCCTGTGCAGCTTCTTCCTGGGAGAGCTGCTTTGCGATCTTATCCTTGAGTTCGAGAATGATACGGGCTGCAGTCTTGGCACCGACACCGGGCGCGCGGGAAATCGCTTTGGTGTCGCCCATGCCGACGGCAACGGCGAATTTCTCCGGGGACATCTGGGAGAGCACCGACATGGCGGCCTTGGGGCCGACGCCGGAGACGGAGATGAGCAGCCGGAAGGCGTTCAGTTCTTCCTGCGTATAGAAGCCGAACAGATCAAGACCGTCCTCCCGTACGTTCAGATAGGTGAACAGTTTTGCATCTCCCCCGATCTTGGAGGAAAGTTTTGCATGGGTGGAACCGGAGATGGTCAGCCGGTAGGCAATTCCCTGATTGTCGATGACGGCGGCATTGGCCTCCGTCAGAACCAGTTTGCCGGAAATATAGTAAAACATAGGCATTCCCTTTCATCGCTGCAGGTTTGCAGACGTGTTATGTCAGTCGTGTTTTTTTCTGGTTATAAAAAGCGCTCAACTTGGATGCGCCGCTGTGGGCGTGACAGACGGCAATGGCAAGAGCGTCGGCGGTATCGTCGGGCTTCGGGATATTTTTCAGCCGCAGGACCTGCGTTACCATGGTCATGACCTGTTTTTTTTCTGCCCGGCCGTAGCCGACAATGGCGGATTTGACCTGCAGGGGGGTATATTCCGAAATCGGGACCTTATGCTCGATGGCAGAAAGCAAAATCACTCCGCGCGCCTCGGCAACGGCGATACCCGTTGTGATGTTGGTATTGAAGAACAGTTCCTCCACCGCCACGGCATCGGGCTTATAGCAGTCAAAAATCTCGCCCAGTTCGTGATAGACGGTCTGCAGACGGACTTCCACGTCAATGCCGGCCTCCGTTGTGATGGCGCCGTAGGCAATGGTGCGGAACCGTCCTGCATTGTATTCGATAACGCCCCAGCCCACAATGGCAATGCCGGGGTCGATTCCCAGTATGATCATAGTGAAGAAATCCTTTTTATATCATGGGGTAAAGTCCCAGAAGCGTGAACTGCGGCACCAGCAGATAAAGATAGGTGAGCATCGCCGCAAGGTCGCCCTCCGGCGGGATGCGCAGGATGAGATCATAAGTAAATTCGCTGTCCTCATAGCTGACGGGAACGGAATCCACCCGGGTCAGCGTCAGTCCGTAAAAGGCGGCGGCCGTGAGCAGCCGGGACAGCGTCATGCCCTCTTCCAGAATGATGCGGCATTCCATATACCAGATATCGTATTCCTCCGGGTCTGGCACCGTCACACTGCGGCGGAGAAGCGCGTAGTTTGTCTGACTGTCGGAATCCTCCGAAGCAATGGAGCACATCGCACCGATGCGCAGATCGTACTTGGACATGAGCGCATAGAACCGCAGAAGTTTTCCGTCCACGGAATTTTCCAGCGGCAGAATACAGGCGGTCGCCCGTCCGTAATAGAGGGCTTCACACACGCCGGGAAAATCGGAATAATACGCCGGAGCCGCATGGAGAAAGGCTTCCGCAAACTGCTCATAGGCTTCGTCGGTATAGGTGTTGCGCAGGTAGGCGATCCGCTCACCGGCGCTGCGGGGCGCACGGACATCCAGCTCTCTTGCCGGGTCATCCTCGGGACGACTGTCGTCACGGATGAGATCGGTGATCAGGCGGCGGTAGTTTTTTCCGCGGGCCTCATCCGGGGTAATGCGGTAAAAGGGATCGCTTGCATGGGCAAGCATCCGGCAGAGGGAGACCTGCTCCAGCTGATTCTCCGTTTTCAGCCGCATTTCCGTCAGCTGCGGAAGAACGGCATCCGCCGGAGCTCTGCACGCCCGCTCGGTAAAAGAGCGGAAATCGTCTGGAAAATGCTCGTCGCGGATGATGCTGCGGAAGATCCGGTCCGGTTCCTCTGCGGAGGCGGCGGAGTCTGTCGCGGCGGACAGCATGGCCCGCAGTTTTTCGCAGAGAAATGCCTCCCGCATTTCTGCGGCAGCCGCAGTGCGGTTGTCAAGACGCTCCAGATTCGTGTCCGTGATCCGCAGTTTTTCCTGCAGCGACATCGTATCCGGCATATTGGTCATTTCCCGCACTGCGATCCCTCCCACAGAATCCGTGTTTTCCCCGGAGGGTACGGATCCCCATCATATTGATTTATTATAACACATTTTTTCCCTTTTTTCAATGGTGCGGATGCAAATTCTCTCTTTAATAATAGATTGTTTACATTTCGCCCTCAGAAAAGGAATCGTCCCATGCCGCCGGAGCCGGGGGTGCGGGGATCATACACATCTCGTCCCCCCTCGTCCTCTGCCGTATAACCGGGAAACAGGAACGGATCCGGGAATGCCGTCGGAAGTCCCGGAATGCCGTTTTCCCCGGGATAGTATCCTCTGCCCGGGAAGACGGGCTCTTTTCCGGGAAGATCATAGCCCGCGCCGGTCCATGAGCTTTTCGGCGGTCTTGTCCCCAGGGGAGCAAGGCGTTCTTCCGTTTTTTCGGCCTCAGCCCGGACTGCATCATCACAGCGTTTCCTGAACTGATTTTTTGAGGGCTGTCCATGTTCGTCTTTGATTTTCACAGCGTTTCACCTCCTTTCTTTGATCGGTTCTCTTATTTTTTGTCGCTGTGCGGTTTACAATTCGCAAAATTTATGGTAAAATAGGAGTATCATGGCCTGTGACCGCATAAAATCCCCGTTTTCTGCCGATGCTTTCTGTAAATCACAGAGAAGCGGAGGATATTTATGCGGCATCTGAAGAACAAAACACGGCAGGCCGGACCATTTTCCATCGGACTTTCCATCGGCGGAGCTGCCGGAGCGGTCTATTTTCTTGCCTGGCTGCTCGTTTTCGGACGAAAGCTCCTTGCCTGATTTTGATAACCCATAAAGGATGTGACCACAGTTGAGACTGGATAAATTCATGACAAATGCGGCAGTCTGCAGCCGGAAGGAATGTGCGCTGCTCGTCAAAAAAGGCAGAGTTGCCGTCGACGGCATCACGGCAAAAAAGCCCGATCAGAACGTCGATCCCGCAATGCAGACTGTCACCCTGGACGGTGATCCCATCTTCTTCCGGGAATTCCACTATATCATGATGAACAAGCCCGAAGGCGTTGTCTCGGCAACGGATGACCCAGGAGATACCACGGTCATTGACCTGCTGCCGGAGAATTTACAGAAGCTGGACTTTTTCCCCTGCGGACGTCTGGACAAGAGCACCACGGGATTTGTACTGCTGACAACGGACGGTGTACTCGGTCACAGACTGCTCTCCCCAAAGCACCATGTAGAAAAAAGCTACCGTTTCTCCACCCGCTTTCCTCTCTCGGCAGAGGACTGCGCAGCGCTGGAACAGGGTGTTCATATCGAAGCCGACAGCAAGGCCGAAGCATGGGACACCGCGCCCTGCAAAATCACCTGCGATGACGACCGCATGGGCGGCGTGATCGTTCTGACCGAAGGTAAATACCACCAGATCAAGCGCATGATGGAGGCGGTCCACAATAAGATCACCTCCCTTGCCCGCATCTCCTTCGGCGGCATCCCGCTGGATATGGCCCTTGCTCCCGGTGAGTGGCGCCACCTCACCACGGCGGAAGAAACGCGCCTGCGCACCGCCCGACACAAAAAAAACGACAATACATACAAAGGATTGGACACAACCATGGCAAAAACACAGAACATCCTGTCAAGGAACGCTGATTTCCAACGTTTTCAGGTCTTGCAGACCAACCGCAACAAGCGCTACCGCTACGGATGTTTCCTCTGTGAGGGCGTGCGCTCCCTAAACGAAGCGGTCAAGAAGAACTGGCACATTGTTTCGTTCCTCTATTCCTTTGAAAAGCCCCTCTCCGACTGGGCAAAAAAGATGATCGGTGAGACAAACACCGAAATCAACTACGCCATGACAGATGAGCTGATGGCGGAATTATCCGGCAAAAGCGGCACGTCGGAACTGATGGCTGTCAGTTCCATGCGCAGAGAAAGCGTGGCAACCCTGCGTGACACCCTCTCGCAGAATCCCGTCGTTGCCCTCTTTGACCGTCCGTCCAACCGCGGCAATCTCGGCACCATCATCCGCTCCGCCGATGCGCTGGGCATCGAGGCGCTGTTCATCACGGGACACGCGGTGGACCTTTACGACCCGGACGTGGTCGTTTCCACCATGGGGTCATTTTTCAACCTGCATACAATATGCCTGACCTCAAACGAGGAAATCCACGGGCTGTTCGATGCGCTCCGTGCAAAATACGACGGTTTCCAGATCGTCGGCACTACGGCCCACACCACCAATATGATCTATGACGCGGATTTCAAGAGGCCCACCATGTTCCTAATCGGCAACGAGACCGAGGGACTTTCCCAGCACTATCGCGAGGTCTGCGACACCAGCGTCCGCATCCCCATGGCAGAGACCTCTTATGCTTCCTCCTTCAATGTGGGCTGCGCCGCAACCGTCATGTTCTATGAAGCAGCCCGCCAGCGCGGCATGCGCAGTTAAGTTTACCCGGAAAGGACGGCTTTCAAAAGCCGATTGAACAATACATCTATGGATATTATCGCACAACTGACAGAAGAACTCCACTTAAAACGCGATCAGGTGGAAAAGACCGTTGCGCTCATCGACGACGGCAACACCATCCCCTTCATCGCCCGCTACCGCAAGGAGGTCACGGGTTCCCTTGACGATACGGTGCTCCGCGCACTGGACGAGCGTCTTGCGTATCTGCGTTCTCTTGATAAGCGCAGAGAAGAAGTCCGCGCCGCCATCGAAGCACAGGGAAAAATGAATGAGGACATCGCTGCTGCCCTGGAACGCGCAAAGATCCTCACGGAAATTGAGGATATCTACCGTCCTTACAAGCAGAAGCGCCGCACAAGAGCCTCCATTGCCAGAGAGCGGGGACTGGAACCGCTTGCTTCCCTGCTCTGCGAGCAGAAGCGAAACTATGGAAAGCCTATTGAGGCAGTCGCCGCCGACTTCATAAACGAAGAAAAAGGCGTCCCCTCAGCAGAGGATGCTCTGAACGGCGCCATGGACATCATCGCGGAGGATATCTCCGACAACGCCGCATACCGCAAGGAGATCCGCCGCCTGACCTACCGCGACGGCTCCATCCGCTCGACGGCAGCCAAGGAAGGCGAGAGCGTCTACGACAAATACTACGATTATTCAGAGCGTGTCAACCGCATCCCTGACCATCGCATCCTCGCCGTCAACCGCGGTGAAAAAGAGGAATGGCTGAAGGTCTCCTTAACCATCGAGGGCAACGCCATCGGTACCTATCTGCGGGGTGAGGTCATCAAAAACGAACATTCTCCCGCCTGCCCCTATCTGGAAAAAGCCGCGGAAGACAGCTATAACCGTCTGATCGCACCCTCCGTGGAAAATGAGATCCGCGCCATGCTCTTTGACCGCGCGGGCGAGGGAGCCATCGGAAACTTCTCCCTGAATCTCAAACATCTGCTCATGCAGGCACCGCTGAAAGGTGCTGTCGTCATGGGCTTTGACCCCGGCTACCGCACGGGCTGCAAGCTGGCGGTGGTCGATGCCACGGGCAAGGTGCTGGACACCGCCGTCATCTATCCTACAAAGCCCCAGGAACGCATCGCGGAATCACGGAAAAAGGTCAAGTACCTTGTCAAGACCTACGATGTTGATGTGATCTCCATCGGCAACGGCACAGCCTCCAAGGAAAGCGAGATCTTCATTGCCGACACCATCAAGGAGCTTGCCGAAGAGCACGTTCCCTGCAAGTACATCGTCGTCAGCGAAGCGGGTGCTTCCGTTTACTCCGCATCGGAGCTCGGTGCAGAGGAATTCCCGGATTTCGACGTCACCCAGCGCTCCGCCGTCTCCATTGCTAGACGTCTGCAGGATCCCCTTGCGGAACTTGTCAAGATCGACCCCAAATCCATCGGCGTCGGTCAGTATCAGCACGACATGAAGGAAGCGCGGCTTGACGAAGCCCTCACGGGCGTGGTCGAGGACTGCGTCAACGCTGTCGGCGTAGACGTCAACACCGCTTCCTATTCCCTGCTCTCCTATATCGCCGGCATCAATATGACCTCGGCCAAGAACATCGTCCGCTACCGCGAGGAAAACGGCGCATTCACCTCCCGTTCCCAGTTGAAAAAAGTGCCGAAGATCGGCGCAAAGGCCTTTGAGCAGTGCGCGGGCTTCCTGCGCATCCCGGACGCAAAAGAGGTCCTTGACAATACCGGCGTTCACCCTGAATCCTATGCGCCCGCCAAAGCGCTGCTCGATCACTTCGGCTATACCGCAAAGGACGTAAAGAACGGCGGTGTTCCCGGAATCTCCACACGGATTCTGGAAGTGGGTGAGGAGACCCTCGCTGCCTCCCTCGGCATCGGCGTCCCGACCCTCCGGGATATCGCAAAGGAACTGGAAAAGCCCGGACGCGATATCCGTGACGAGCTGCCCGCACCGCTGCTCCGCAGCGATATCATGGGTATTGAAGACCTGACCCCCGGCATGGAGCTGACCGGCACCGTGCGCAACGTCATCGACTTCGGTGCCTTTGTCGATATCGGCGTCCATCAGGACGGTCTTGTGCACATTTCCCAGCTGGGCGGCAAATTCGTCAAGCATCCCTCCGAGGTCCTTTCCGTGGGCGATGTCGTCCGCGTCCGGGTCCTGACCGTGGATGCCGTGAAAAAGCGCATCGGTCTGACGATGAAGCTTTGTTTTTAATTTATTAAATTTCGATATCGGTTTTTCCGGGGTCTGATTCACACGATTTTCACGCCTTTTATGCAAAGTAAACAAACTATTTTCCGAAATTTTGGGTGATTAGACTCTTCCAAAATCGTCGTATTTTTGGTATAATATACGATGTAAAAAGTGCAATTAACGGGACGCGCAAGCGGACCGTCACTAAGTACAGGAGGATAACAATGGCAAGCTTATCACTGAAACACATTTATAAGAAGTATCCGGGCGGCGTTACCGCTGTCTCCGACTTCTGCCTTGAAGTCAAGGACAAGGAATTCATCATCTTTGTCGGTCCTTCCGGTTGTGGTAAATCCACTACCCTGCGTATGATC
>JAKSPR010000099.1 GCA_024404655.1 Clostridia bacterium
ATCCTTCTTGCTCACCGGCTCGATCTCCCGGTATTTCCACGGAAGCCGCTACTGCGTCTTCATGAACAAGCGCCTTGCCGCCGACTACGATATGAACGAGGGCATCTATGATATGGTGCTGGACGGCAAATTCACCATTGACGCCTACATCGGCATGGTTCGCGGAAAATACAACGACTTAAACGGGAACTCCGAGGTGGATGACGAGGACTTCTTCGGCATGACCTCCGACGGACGTTCCAACATGGTTACCTACTACTGGTCCCTCGGCAACAAGATCATTGCTCCGGATGCAAGCGGCGCACTGGTCGTTGACTACTTCAACGAGAAGACTGTCAACTGCGTTGAAAAACTCTGCTCTATGTTCTTTGATACCAACGGCCTTTACATCGGTGACGGCTGGTGGTATGGTATGGGCGCCTTCATGGAGAACCGTGCGATCTTTGCAAACGGCTGTATCAACTATGGTAACCGTCTGCGTGATATGAATGATGACTACGGTGTCATCCCCTATCCGAAGTGGGATGAGGCACAGTCCCGTTATGTGACCATGGTCGACGGTGCTCACGGTGTACTTTGTGTCCCCGTTACCAACGCAGATCTTGAGACTGTCGGTCTGCTCACCGAAGCGCTGAACGCAGACAGCTACAAGCGCATTATTCCCGTTTACTATGAGATCACCTTAAAGGACAAGGGCGCAAGAGACGAGGAATCCCTCGCAATGCTGGATATGGTCGTCGACAGCCGTGTCTTCGACCTCGGTTATGTATACGACGGTTGGTCCGGTGCATCCTTCTTCTTCCAGGATCTTATTCCGAAAAACAATAACAACCTCGCTTCTTACTGGCAGAAAAAGGAGAAAGCAGTCAATAAGCAGTACCAGAAGGTTATTGACTTCTTCACCAATTACGGTCAGGAATAATAGTTTCCAAATAATACAGCAGGCTGTCCCGTGTGGGACAGCCTGTAATATTATGCGCTTGTCGAGCGCATGTTTCAACGGGAAAACGGGAGGTTCAGCAGCTCCAGCAGCGCACGGTCCACATGGAAACCCTTGTAATCTTCATAGACCGTACCGGGTCTTCCGTGATCGACGATACCGAAGGAACCGCGGAAATTCCAGAGGGAATAGCCCCAGCCGAATTCCCGGAATACTGTCAGAAGATCGGAGAACCAACGGAGCGCAAGGTCATTGGGCAGCTTATTGTAGCATCCGAATTCACCGATGTGCACTCTGACACCCTGCCGTTCCACTTCCCGCCACGGCTCATAATAAGCACGCAGTGTGTCAATATCCCGATAGACGCCGGGAACCACCTCGCCGGGATAACAGGGAGCATCCCAGTCTGCGCCTCCCCGGACCCACTCGGCCTTGTAATGGGTTACCTGGAATGGTTCATAGCCGCGCCCGCTGTGGACCACATTCTCATGTCCAAGATCAGCAAGCTCCGGCAGGGCAGATCCGCCGCCGTCAAAACCGTCGATGACGATTTCACGGTTCGGGTCTATGGCACGGATGGCCTTTACGGTCCTGCGGATGACTGCAGCATGGTCCTCTCTTGTACAGGGATGGGTCGGAGGTATGTTGGAAGGCTCGTTGACGAGATCAAAACTCAGAAGGTCGGAGGAAATCCCTTTGTAGCGGCGGGCAAAATTCTCCCAGTTGAAAATAAAGCCGGCCTGTGCTTCCTCGTCACGCCACAGATTGTGCTTTTCACGCTCCGGCCAGTTGATGCAGTAGCCGGGAGCGCGGTGAATGTTGATGCAGGCATGCAGACCGCGGCTGTTACACGCCTCAATATATCGGTCAAAATAGGAGAGCACACGCTCATCGGGATGGAAATAGTCGAAATCTTTGATCCAGAAATGGTAATCCGTGGGAATGCGGACAAAGTTGAAGCCTTCTTCTGCGATGAAGTCGAGTTCGCGGAGATTCGGTTCTTCCGGTTCATTGTCGTGACCTTTGGTATACATCCAGAGAAAATTGAAGCCGTATTTGGTTTTCATGGTTCTGCCCATTGCTTTCGCGAATGCGAAAACGTCCTTTCTTTTCTTTTGGATCTGAGAAACATTCAGATGGTATGCGCTTGTTTCACCGTGTTCAGTTTATCATATTCCGCACAATTTTGCAAGACACAACCGGATGAAAATTGAAATAATCCTACTGACCTTGACAATCCGGCAAAGGACATGTATAATAAAGGTAAAGAAAGGCTTTTTGAATAGTCAGAATAACCCGCTGCATGAAAGGAACGGTACAGACATTATGAAACTGCGTATCATTACAGCTTTTTTATTGATTCTTCTGTTGATTCTCTGCGGCTGTGATAAGGGAGCACCGGGTGAGACCGGGGACGGGACGGAAGCCCCTGCCAACCTGCTCACAATTGCAGAAAACGGCACATCCTCCTATACCATCGTCCGGAGTGATACGGACGGCACTGCGACCAAGGCTGCAACGCTTCTCCGGAAAACAGTCAAGGAATCTGCAGGTGTCGAAATCAGCATTACCACGGACTGGAAAACCAATCCTGTTTCCGATTATGAAATTCTTGTCGGAAAAACGACAAGAGAGGGTGCGTATTTTGATGCCCCGGACCGTGCCGGACTTTTTGACGACGGTTATCTGATCGAAGTCGTGGGTACCCGCGTTCTTCTGACCGGTGACGGCGCACAGGGCTGCATCAACGCCGTGGAGCGCTTTCTTGAGCTTTTTATGACCGCAGATGGTATTCGCCTGCCGGAAGACTATTATGAACGTGTTGACCATGTTTTCCCGGTAAAAAGCCTCTCCATCGGCGGTACGGATATCGGTGAGTTTTCTATCGTTTATGATAACAGCGATGCAAGTGTCAGAAAGGCGGCAGGTGAACTGCACGATTATCTTCTTCTTGCCTGCGGTGCAGATCTTCCGGTTTCCGCAGCGAATGTAAACGGCAAGCGTATTCTGATCCATGCTACAGATGACGGCTCTGAATCTTTCTCGTATCAGAACGATGCGGACGGTATCGTCATCAGCGGTAGTGCAGTACGCGGTGCACTTTACGGAGTCTACGATTTTCTTGAGAACTGCATCGGTATGCGGTTTCTGACCGAAGACAGCGAATACTGCCTTGAAAATGATAAAATCACCCTTGATAATCTGAACCGCATCTATGAGCCGTTCTTTGAATTCCGGGATTCTTATTGGTCCGCCTATTTCCCGGCAGGGATTTCTTCAAAGCGGATGCTGAATTCCTCCAACAGCCGGAATATTCCGGAAGAGCTGGGCGGCATGATCGGCTTTACCGGACGGTTCGTCCATACAATGGAAACCCTCAACGGAACGCCGATGGACAAGCAACCGTGTCTTTCGGATGAAACTGTCTATGAAACGGTACTTGCCAACGTCCTTGCCATGCTTGCAGAGTATCCCGATGCGAAGATCATTTCCGTTTCCCAGAATGACAACCGGAACTATTGTACCTGTCCTGCCTGTACCGCTGTGGACGAAGAAGAGGGCAGCCATGCGGGAACGGTGATCCGTTTTGTCAACCGCATCGCTGAAGCCGTAGAAAAAGATTATCCGGATGTTTCTATTCACACTCTTGCTTATCAGTACAGCCGCTCTGCACCCAAGATCACGGTGCCGAGAGACAATGTCATTGTTCAGCTCTGTACCATTGAATGCTGCTTTAATCATGCGCTGAACGATCCTGCCTGCGAAAAGAACGTCTCACTGAAAGAAGATATCGAAGCATGGGGCAAAATCTGTAAGCGTGTTTATATCTGGGATTACGTCACCAATTTCCGCTATTATGTCATGCCTTTCCCGGACTTTGATATTCTCGATGACAACATGCGTTTCTTCTACGAAAACAATGTCCGCGGCATGTTTGAGGAAGGCAACTATCACGGACAAAGCGGTGAGTTCGGCGATCTGCGCGGTTATCTCCTGGCGCTTCTGATGAAGAATCCCTACATGACGGAAGCGGAATACGATACAGCAATCAATGAATTTATGCGCGGCTACTACGGTCCCGGCTGGGAAGCCATCCGAGCATACTATGATTTTATCCGTGCATGTGCCAGAACACGGGATCATATCGGTATTTATGATGATTACGTCACGACCCTCGGCGGCACATCGTTCGTCGGTCAGAAAGAACAGCTTGCCAAGTGGTTTGATACGGCGCTTGCCATGGCAGAAAACGAGGTACAGGAAAAGCATATCCGCTGTACCGCAGTTTCCGCCGACTACATCCGTCTGACCCAGGAATTTGATAAGGCCTATTACAGAGGTACGGAAGAGGAAAAAAATGCGATCGTCGCGGAGGCTACGGAACTCTATAGTACCATGACAAACTACGGCATCCGCCTCCATGAATATGCCGAGAATCCTGAGATCGTATGGTTTGATCTCAAACCAGTTGAATGGTAACCACCAAAAACAAGACAATGCGGCTGCGATATGCGGCCGCATTGTTTTATGTCTTTATGAATGATGTTCTTTCCGGTATGCTTTCGGCGATATTCCCGTGACCTTGCGGAAGACCCGCAGAAAATAAGTATAATCGGCAAAACCTACCGCTTCTGATATTTCTGAAATGCTCATGTCCGTTTCCGCAAGATAACGTTTTGCAGCTTCCAGTCGTTTCCCTTTGATCCAGAGCGCGATGCCGTCATGGGCATAGGGCTTTATCGCTTCATAAAGCCGGGTACGGCTGATGCCGAAGATGCGGCACAGGGATTCCATGGTCAGATTTTCGGAGAGATGACCGGAGACGTAGGCGTCCAGCTCTTCAAACAGCTTCTGCCTTGAGGGAGAAACCATTTCTTTGAGCAGGATATATCCCGTGCAGGCATCAAGAATTTTCGCGGCGGCGGAGACCTGCTTTTTCTCTTTGTAGCGAATTTTCGGCGTCAAAGCGCGCAGGGTATCTTCATCTGTAAAATTGCGGCAGTAATCACAGAGCCGGGCGAGAAAAGCATCCTTCCCGCCTTTGTCTGCGATCTGTCCGAACATGATGTAGCCAATGATCGTCCCGTTTTCCGTCAGAGGGGCGGTTGCTTCGATGAGCCCGGCATGACATTCGTACACAGTCAGTTCCTTCGTTCCCCGGCAGGTCTCAAAGGCGATGCGGTCACTCTCTCTGCAGCACCGGTCAAAATCGGCGTTTTTCCGCATGAAAGAGCAGAATGGCGTTCCTGCCTCAGGGTAGGCGAGAATCTCCTGATAACATTCATCAAAAAGGACGAACCGGATCCCGGTCAGGGTATAGAAGTCCTTCATCAGATCAAGCAGTTCATCATTTTTCAGCGTCAGCGGCATATTTATCCCAACTTTCGGAACGAATTTACAGATTTTCGGATGCTATTGACTATCATTATACCACAGATTTTGGTAAAATCAAGAAAAACTTTATGAAAGGCGGAACCAATCTTATGAAATTTGCTTTATATTTCGGAAACCGCGGCTTTATGCCCGCAGAACTCATTGAAGGCGCACGGGAGGACATGGTCAAGGCCGTGACCGACGCAGGCTATGAATATCTTATCATGGACAAGGACGCCACCCGCTACGGTGCCGTTGAGACCAGAGACGAGGGCAGACTGTACCATGACTGGCTGAAATCCCATGAGGGCGAATATGACGGCGTGATCCTCTGTATGCCCATTTTCATAGACGAAAACGGCGCAGCTGCTGCGCTGCAGGATGCCGGTGTTCCGATCCTCATGCAGGCATATCCCGATGAAATCGGCAAAATGGACTTCAAGCACCGCAGAGACGCTTTCTGCGGCAAGTTCTCCGTCACTGACGTATTCTATCAGTACCGCATCCCCTTTACCGTCATGAAGCCCCATGTCGTTCATCCGCTGTCCGATGCATTCCGTGCAAATCTTGATGATTTTGCCGCTGTCTGCCGCGTGGTCAAGGGCATGAAGCGGTTCAATCTCGGCTGTATCGGTGCCAGAACCACAGCATTCAAGACTGTCCGCTTTGATGAAGTTACCCTCCAGCGCTACGGCATCAACGTTGAGAGTTTTGATCTGTCCGAGTTGATCTTTAAGGTGAATGCAAAGGCTGATGACGACGCAAAGGTCCTTGCAAAGATTGAGCGGCTTGAAAACTATACCGATTTCTCGCTGGTTCCCCAAAAGAACAAGCTGACCCTTGCCAAGATTTCCGTCGTCATCGACGAGTATATTGATGAATATCATCTTGACGCTGTCACCCTGCGCTGCTGGAACGAGATGGAGACCATTCTGCGTGTCTGCCCCTGTGTCCTCATTTCCGAGCTCAACGATCGCGGTATCGTCTGCTCCTGCGAAATCGACCTGACCAGCGCTATCACCATGCGCGCGATGGCTCTTGCTTCCGGCAAGCCTACTGCCTGCCTTGACTGGAACAACAACTACGGTGAGGATGAAAACAAAGTCATCCTGTTCCACTGCGGACCGGTTGCCCAGACCCTGATGGACGGCAAGGGTACCGTCACCGAACATAAGATGTTTGCCAAAGGCGATCCCGGCAGCGGATGGGGCTCCAACGAAGGCAGAATCAAAGCCTTTGATATGACCTATTCCAACGGCTTTACCGAGGACGGCAAACTGAAAGTCTATACCGCAGAAGCAAAGTTCACAGGTGAACCCATTGAGGGTGCCTTCTTCGGCTGCGGCGGCGTCGCAGAGATCCCGGATCTTCAGAATAAGCTCCTGAAACTGGCAAAGAACGGCTTCAAGCACCACACCACCGTCGGTATGGGCCACATGAAGCGCATCCTTGATGAGGCGTTCTCCACCTATCTCGGCTACGAACTGATCGACATTGAAGGCAAATAACCGAAGGACAGACGGAAAGGAGACTTTCAGATGAACGAATATATAGGCAACCCCGCCCAGATGTACGGTGCGGAGGAGGTACGGCTTGTCGGCGGCAAAGGCGACGGCATGCGGCTTCTGAACGTCAGAAACGGCGCAGGACTGGATTTCACGGTCTCCCTTGACCGCTGTGCGGATATCTCTCGTCTTTCCTACAAGGGCGTCAATTACGGCTATTTTGCTCCTTGCGGCTATGTGTCCCCGAAATATTACGACAACAAAGGCGCAGGCTTCCTGAAATCCTTCACGGCAGGTTTTTTCACCACCTGCGGGCTGACCGCGGTCGGCACCCCCTGTACCGATGACGGTGAAGAACTGCCCCTGCACGGCACCATTTCCAATACGCCCTGTGAAAGCTATGCACAGTGGGTCCGGGACGGCATTCTTCATATCCGTGCGACCGTCCGTGATGCAGCACTGTTTGCCCATCAGCTCGTTCTGGAACGGGAATACTGTATCCCGCTGTTTGGCGATACGATCTCCATGACAGATACGGTGACGAATGTCGGCTCTACGACTGCACCCCTTGAAATGCTCTATCACTGCAACGTCGGTTATCCGCTGCTGTCTGAAACGGCAAGGGTCACAATCCCCGCAAGCGAGGTCACGCCCCGCAATGCCCATGCGGCAGCGGGACTGAGTGCCTGCCTTACCATGGAAAAGCCGCAGCGCGGATATGAGGAGATGTGCTATTATCACAAGATGTCCGGCAGGACTGCGGCGTCCATTTCCAATGAGAGTGTCGGACGTGCGCTTTCCATCGAATTTGACTGCGCGGAACTCGGCTGCTTTACGGAGTGGAAGATGATGGGCGAGCATGATTATGTGCTCGGTCTTGAACCCGGCAACTGTTACCCTGACGGGCGTGATGTGATGCGGGAAAAAGGGATTCTTGAATTTCTCGAACCCGGTGCGCAGAAGACCCACCATCTCACCTTCCGCTTTGCCTGAACAGAGGACGGTAATATGCTGACTTTCTGTGTTTTTTCCGATTATCATTACTGGAAGACCCATTATCCCCAGTCTGCGGACGGTCTGCAGGCGATCCTTGCGCGTGCTGATACGGAACATGCTGATTTTATCATCCACTGCGGGGATTTCTGTCATAATGCGCCGGAGGCTCCGGAGCTTGTGAAAGCCTATACCGACAATCCTTACCATATTCCGGCGTTCGGCGTCATCGGCAATCACGAGGTCGAGGCGGCGGATGATCTGAACGATGTTCTCCGGGTTTACGGGATGCAGCATCAGTTCGAGTATCGGGATATCAAGGGTTATCGGCTCATCATCCTTGATACCAACTATTTTGTTGACCCCGACAGCGAGGAACTGCTCCACAATCCGCCAAGAAGCCACAGCCGCCCCAACGGCGACCATCTGACCCCGGAACAGCTCGCATGGCTCGAACGTACCATTGAGGATTCCACCTATCCCTGTATTCTGTTTTCTCATGCGACCTTTGAATCTGCCGTCGGATGTCCGGAGGCAGAAACAGTGCGTGAAATTTTAGGCCGGGCAAACGAAAAAACGCCGGGTAAAGTCCTTATGTGCTTAAACGGTCATTATCACCGCAACAGTATTGCAAAGGCCGATGGGATCGTCTGGTTTGACGTCAATGCCGTCTACAATGTGGAGTGGCAGCCAAAGGAGAACACACTGCTGCCGGAGGGATTCCGTTCGTCCGCACGCATGGCAAAGAACTGCTGCTATTCCCGCGATCCGCTGTGTGCCATTGTCCGTGTTGATGGTGCTCACATTACGATCGAGGGCATGGAGAGCGAATTCCTATATGGCGCTTCCCCCGAAAAACTAGGCTGGCCGGACTGCAATCGCTTTGGCAGACGGGCAGAAGCACGGATTTCGAGCGCTGAATTCTGATAACAAAGAAAAACGGCACAGAACGCCGCTCCCGCAAAAGGGACGCGGAACGGTCTGTGCCGTGTCTTTATTCCGTTTACGCTTTATTGAAACAGTTCATGACTGCATAGGCAATGACCGCACCAAGGTCATCTTTGATGGTGACAGCAAGAACAGTCATAGCCCGACCTGCTTTGATCGGTTCCGCTTCACCGAAAAGGACAGATCCTTTTGATGATGAGAGAAACTGGATGTTTGCAGTCGTCGTGACAGACAGAACACCGCAGGAATTTGCTGCGACCGCCGCGGTAAAATCCGCCAGTGTGAAGATCGCGCCGCCCATGACGGCGTTGTTGGCGTTCTTGTGCTGCGGGGTCAGCTCCATGCGGCAGAGTGCCCGATGTT
Organism: Clostridia bacterium; assembly: GCA_024404655.1. GTDB lineage: Bacteria > Bacillota > Clostridia > Oscillospirales > CAG-272 > RGIG3925. Next base: position 9,124 of record JAKSPR010000099.1, read on the forward strand.
CACCGACTTCTTCAATGGTGATCCCTGCCTGCTCAACAGCAAAAAGATCTTTTGAA